>NZ_MOMD01000042.1:0-74229 GCF_001983015.1 Frankia sp. CcI156 | reverse complement strand
GGAGATCCACCACGCCCTAATGGTCAAGTGCTCACGCCACGATCAGCGGGCACGACATCCCATCTGTGGTCCGCTCTCCCGACCACCGGCAGGGGCACGGTCTGACCTTAGGACTCGTCCTGCGTCCAGGGGCCTCGAGTGCTCACCTGCTGGCGGCTACCGGAACCGAGCCTGCCTCACGGCTGCCCGGTATGTCCCATTAGGGGCCCGGCGTCGCGGGTACCGTGCCACGGCTCCACGTCCATGGCGTCTTCGAGGAACGGGGCGACCCGCAGCCACGCCGTCTCTCCGCGGTGGGTGACCGGCCCGCCGATGACGTTCCCGGACGCGCTGAGGGCCGGCGCGCCCTGCGGCTGCACCCCGAGCTGTGCAGCGCCGTCACGCCAGACCGACCCCATCCAGGCGTCGTCGACCCGGACCGGCACCCACCTCATCGCCTGCTCACTYCCCCTTCGGCTGGCAGTTCGACCCCTTGTTACCGGTATCGGACGGGGTGCAGGACGGGGCGCACGACGACGCCGGGGCGCACTTCGGGTTCGGTTTGCACGCCATCGGCACTCCGAYATGCCGGCGGGCCTGGTCGAGCGCCTCGACCTGGGCGCCGAACGCCTCCCCGGCCAGGATCGCGCCGAGCCCGGTCCGCCGGACGTTGCCGCGACCGCATGGCGGGTGAACACACACGGAGACACCGTGCCATCCGGCAGAACCGCGGCAGTGCCGTGCCCGCAGCCCCCGCACGTGTCGGCCACGTCGACGCCGGCCGGCGCGGCACGACCGAATCCGCGGGCCTGGTCGCGGCCGGTGTCGGTGACCCCGAGGGCGACCAGGTCGGCGTGTGCGGCGTCGATGTCCGCACCCGCACCGGTGTCGATCAGGCCGACACGCAGCGGTACCGAGCGGCGGACCGCTTCGGCGATGTTCGCGCGGGTCCGGGCATGCGAGCCCGGCCGGCCCGTGACCGTCTCATGGCCGGCTGGGTCGGCCGCGTAGTGTAGCTGGTCGCCAGCCGCACCCCGGGCAGGGTGAAGACCTTCCACAGGGCGGCCGTGACGTGCAGCAGGTTCGTGTAGATCTCCACCTGTAGTCCGGCGGCCAGCGCATGGCCGACCAGGCCGGCCAGGCCGGGGTGCAGCGTCGGTTCCCCTCCGATCAGCTGCACCATCCCCACACCGAGCTCGGCCGCGGCGTCGATCACCGCACGCCAGTCGGCCGCACTCATCGTCCCGTGGTCCCCGAGCGGCGACGAGTCCGCGTAGCAGTGGCCGCATGCGAGCTGGCACCGGCCGGTGATCTCCAGCCATAAGAACGTCGGGGCCTCAGCAACAACAGTCATGATCGTGCTCCCTCGCGTTGAGGTTTACCTCCGGGCGGCTACCCGGCGGCGCGATCAGAGGTCGTCGTACTCGCCGCGTTTCACCGCGGCGACGAGATCGGCCCACGCCTGCGGCGTGATCCTTATCGGGGGGCCGAGGGACGAGCGGATCAGGACCCGGTGCTCCCCGCGGGCTACCTCGACCACGTCGACCGCGTTCCGGTTCATCCGTGACGGGCGGCGCCACGGCGATGTCACGTCGGCCGGGGCCAAGCTGGACGGCTGCACGGGACGGGTCCTCTCATGGTGGGGCCCGCCTGCCGCGGCGGAGCGGGTCGGCGCCGGGGCAGACGGGGAACGTGGGGCCTCCCACCCGCAGGCCGGAATCCGGGACGCCTGTATCCGACAGGCGCCCCACCTCGGGTGGAAGGGCCGTGCGGGAGGAGACCGCCAGGTTTGTGGACGACGAGGCGGCCCCTCGTCTCAGGGGCCGGGCAGTCCGGCGGGGATCGCCGGCCGGGACGGCACCGACACCCAGCGCAGAATGTCCGGGTGTCGCGCGGCGTAGTCGTCGGCCGCGTCCAGCGAGGGGAAGCCGAGGACAGTCCCTACCGGGTCGTCGTCGTGGTCGAGGACGACCACCGTCCACAGCCGGTCGCCCTCGGGGTCGACTGGTGCCMGGCGAGCCTCAGCGACCCTGACCCCACGGACGACCCGGGTTCGCAGCGGCCCGTCCGGGTCAGCCACCGCAGCATCCCACACGGCCTGCGGTGTCCGGGTGGGGAGGGGCGGGAGGGGGCCGCCGCTCGCGTCTGCGGCTGGCCCTCCTCCCGCCCCGGCCACGGGGCCCTGCCCGGCCAGGGAACGCCCCGCGGCGGTGAGGGGCAGGCCAAGGCGGACCCGGTGGCAGGCGGAGGGCATCCGGCCGGCGGACCCGCCTGGCGCCCGCATGGGGGAAGTCACGATGCGCTCCTCTGCTGGTCCGGGAAGGTGGCCGGCGTGTGTCCCTCCGCGCACGACCCATCACACAGCGCGTGACACCTCGATGGGAGGGTGAGATCTTCTGTCCCATGGGTGGGAAAAAATGTCTCACCCATGGCGCACCGACGGCCGAGGGGAAACGTCGTGCACGCTGATGGGGTCGAGGCACTGAAGGCGCAGTTGGCCGAACGGTTCTGCCAGCTCCAGGCCGAGAAGGGCCTTACAGGCACTGAGCTGGAGAAACGCACCACCCACAACCGGAAGAACGCCTCCGCCATCCGCAACCGCGGCCGGCTCCCGACCCGCGACATCCTCCAGGCGTACGACCAGGTGTTCGGCACCCGCAGCGAGCTAACCGACCTCGGTGAACGAATCCGCGCGGCGCAGAAGGCGGTACGGCTGACCGAGTTGACCGCCGCGGCGGGGGTAGATATCCCCGAGCCGCAGGCCGCAGAGTCGGAAGGGGAGGTGAGGGGGACGGACAGGCGAACGTTCTTCGAGCTCACCGCGGCCCTTGCAGCCGACACCTATCGGCGGCGCGCGCGGCTCGGTCCTGATGCGCTGACCCTCGCCAGCCTTGATGGGGCGGTGGACCGTCACGCAGCCGCCTTCAMGAGCACGCCTCACGACGCGCTCGCGCCCGAGGTGTTCAGGACCTGGCAGTCTGCGGAGAAGCACATCGAATCCGGGGTCAAGCCACGCGCACACGCGAAGTTGACCCGTGTGGCTGGGTTGTCCGCTTACATGCTCGCCCGGCTTGCCTTCAACATGGGCGACCAGGACGCATCCCAGCAACTCGTGATCCAAGCCCGGGACCACGCCGAACAGATCGATGACGATGTGCTGACGGCGTCTGTTGCCGCGATGGACTCCACTCTGTGCTTCTACAGGCAGCAGTACGACGAGGCGGCGAAGATCGTCCGTAAGGCTGGGGCAGTCGCGGATCACCCCTACACCCGGGCCCGCCTGTTCGCCTACGAGGCCCGCGCCTACGCCGCGTTCGGCGACCCGACGGCCACGCGGGAGGCGCTCGCACGCATGAATGCGGCCGTCATCGAGACACAACCACGGCCGGGGAGTTCCCCGTTCGGCCGAGCGAACGCCGACTGGTTCACCGCCGGGCTGCTCGCCCGGCTGGGTGCTGGTACGGAGGCCGAGCCGCTCGCGCGTCAGGCTGTCGAGGCGTTCGATAGCGGCCGGGCCACAGGCTTCGAGGACCACGGCCATGCCCTTATGGTCCTGGCGACTACTCTGCTTCGCCGTGAGCGTCCGGACCCGGCGGAAGCCGCGATGCTTGGCAGCCGCGCATTGGAGCTGGTAGCGGACCGGCCTACGCACACCGTCGTTACGCGCGCCTGCCGCCTCGTCAACGATCTCTCCGGGTACGGCTCGGTGCCGGAGGTGACCTCTTTCCGGGAACAGCTCACTACCGCCCCGCGTCCCGCTTTGATGGGCTGATGACGTTGGAACTGGCCGAGCCCACGCCCCAGGTCTACGTGCCGACCGTGACAACCCGCCGGCTGAGCCTCAGCGGCTGGACAGCCGTGGACATCCCGGCGTACACGGCGATGGCAGCCCACCCGGATATGAGCGCGTACACCGGTTCACCGGCAGACGAGGGCGCGGTCTGGCGAATGTTCGCTTTCCAGGTGGGGCACTGGGCGTTGCAGGGGTTCGGGATGTGGCTCGCGCATGACCGGACGACCGGCGAGTTCGTGGGCCGGGTGGGGCTGTACGAGGAGTACGGCTGGCCCGGCACCGAGGTGGCCTGGACCATCCGCCGGGAACGGTGGGGCGAGGGCCTCGCTACCGAAGGCGGCGCTGCGGCCCTGGAGTATGCCTTCGAGGTGTTGGCCCGGGAGCGGCTGATCAGCATCATCCACCCGGAGAACGCGGCCTCGATCCGTGTCGCGGAGAAGCTCGGCCTCGCTCTGGCCGAAGGTCCGGTAGACCGGGGCGGGAGACCCCGGAACATCTACGCGATCACCCGCCACGACTGGGCCGCTCGCCGGCAGGCCAGCGCCCCCGCCGACACAGGCTGAGCGGCCGAACCGGGAGGCCRCATGTGATCGTATGGGTGGCCATAAGATCACTCAGAACACCCGCGGTCGGCCCGCCTTCCCTCGCTGCGAAAGAAGTGCGAAGGAACTGCGAAAGAACCCCCGGGTGGCCGATGTTGACCTTCGCGGAGCCGGGAAGGTCAACATCCACGGTCGGCGCACACAGACCGGACCGCCTCCGTGGCCTGGCGGAGCGTGTCGAACAGGCTTTACGCGGCCGGGTCCTCCGCCTCGCCGCGGCCGCCAGCCCGAAGCCGCACTTCGAGGTGCATCCGGACGGCGCTGTACCGACGGTCCCCCTCCGGGGACGACACCCTGATCACATCCATGACCTCGGCGAGCACGGTCGCTGCCTTCGAGCCGAATCTTCATGCTGCCCATTCTCCGTGCGTGGTGTGCCGGCCCGGCCTCCCGGGGTCGCTGGCCCGTCCCGAACGGGACGGCACGGGCCCGGCGGCCCTTCGCCACGATGTGGATCACGTCCTGGGTGAAGTCGACGTCTTCGACGGTGAGGTTCGCGATCTCGGCGCGACGCGCACCGGTGTCCATGAACAGGCGGATGATCGCCTCGTCGCGGCGGGACACCAGGTCCCGGCAGGCACAGCCGGCGAGCAAAGTMCGGATCTGATCGTCGGTGAGAACGGGCACCGGCTGTTCGGGGACGACGGGCGGGCGCATCCGGTCGAGCGGCGACCGGTCGAGATCCTCTTCCTCGGCGAGCCACTGGCCGAACTGCTGCAACGCCCGGAAGACGAGGGACACGGTTGCCGGGGCGTGGGTGGCCGCGTAGTCCGCCAGGAAGGCTTCGACGTGGGAGCGTTCCAACTCGGCCGGGTCGGCCGGGCCGCCGTTCGCGGCGAGGTGGCGGCCAAGCGCGCCGCGCTCACCCGTCTCGACGATCATCTGATCGGCGGCTGAGATGCCCCACTCCCCCCGACGGCGGCCCGGCAGGCGTGCTACACCGGTTGCTACAAACGGTCGGATTTCCCGGCCCCAGAGGCGCCCCGTCGGGGGGTTCGGGGGGTCGTCCCCCGACTAGCATCGCGGCTGCTGGCGCAGTTGATCGCAGATCAACAAGCATGCGGAACCAGCCCGTGGGCGCGGCAGGGATCGAACCTGCGACCACTCGCTTGTAAGGCGAGCGCTCTTCCGCTGAGCTACGCGCCCGGGAGATGACGAGGCCGACTAAGACTACGCAGCGGCGAGCCCCGGCGGGAGCCGGCCCTCCACGACTCCCCAGACGCAGGCCGGCTCCCGCAAGGACGATCTTAGAGGATGGCGAGCGCCTTGAGGTACTCGGCCTGGTCCCGCGCGTCGGGGATGTTGTTGACGACCTTCCAGCGGACAACACCCTCCTTGTCGATGACGAAGGTGCCCCGCAGGGAGATGCCCCGCTCCGCGTTGAAGACGCCGTACGCGCTCGCGACGGCGCCGTGCGGCCAGAAGTCGGCGAGCAGCGGGAACTCGTAGCCCTGCTGGTCGGCCCAGACCTTGTGGGCGAACGGCGAGTCGACCGACACGGCCAGCACCTGGACGTCGTCGTTCTGGAACGAAGCGAGATCGTCCCGCACGGAGCACAGCTCGCCCTGGCAGACGCCGGTGAAGGTCAACGGGTAGAACAACAGGACCACGTTGCGCTTACCCTGGAACTCGGACAGCGTGACAACCTCGTTGTTCTGGTCCTTCAGCGAGAAGTCCGGGGCGACGGAGCCAACCTCGACGGCCATGGGCTCTTCCTCTCCACAACGGTGGGGAACTGATCAGGGACCGGTGACCACAACGGGTGATCACTACGGCGGCGGGCCCCGCGCCAGATCCGGCGAAGGTACTCACCGATCGGCATGGATGTCCCGATCCAGCATGCCATTGCCGGCTACCTCGAAGCTGGCCACCCATCCGCGGCGTGCCCTACACGACCTTCCGGATCTCCGCCGTACCGCCTGGAACCGCACCCGACCTGGACGTTCACACGCATGCTCGACAATCAGATCACGGCGATCAGATCGGGACGAAGGGTGTCCTTCCCGGTCCGGTGACCCCGATGCGGCGGGTGCGCGGGTTTTCGAGGCCAGAGTGCCCTAGTCTGGCCGATCGACGCGGGAGCCGCACCCGCCGGACATGCGTGGGGGCATGGTGCCGTGCCCCGCGGCCACCACTGGTATGGACACCGATGAGGACAGGGCCACGTTGACCAATCAGAGTTCCACCCCGCACGGATACCCCGCCCGGGAACCCCACCCGATCGACGGGCCGGGCACATCCACCGGCGGATTTCCGATCTATGCGTTTCGTGAGTCTCTGACCGGCCACGAACCGCAGCAAGGCTACCCCGCCACCCCCGACTACGGGACACCGGGTCTGGCCGGACCACCTGGTTCCCCCGACACGTTCCAGGGGTCCGGCCTACTCGGGAGGAGGCGTAACCCCTTCGCGGTGTGGCTGGGTCTTCCTCTGATCACCCTGGGTGTCTACCCGTTCGTCTGGATCTACCGGACGAACAAGGAACTCGCCGAGTATGACCGGCGCATCGAGGTGAACCCGACGCTGTCGCTGCTGGCCTTCCYGATCGGCTGGSYAATCATCGTCCCGCCGTTCGTCGCGGCTTGGCGGCTCGGCACCCGCGTCCGCGACGCCCAGCGTGCGGCCGGGGTAGCCGAGACGAATCCGGTCCTGGCMTTCGCTCTCTTCCTCATCGGCGGCGGCGCGCTGGTCCTGCAGTTCGGAATCAACCGCATCTGGGACCGCTACCCCGGGGCGGTCGAGGGCCAGCAGGTGCCGCTCTACCGGTGACCGCCCTACCGGTGACCGCCCGCCGCCCGGCCCACCTGGAGCGCCGCCCACGGCGGCGAGAGACGCCCATACACCCCGCGTACGTCCCGGAGGCACGCGAGCACGGCGGTGCGCGCCTGCCTCGACCCGGACCCCGAAACCGGGGGAACCGGCCCGAACCGACCAGGCCCGGCCGAACCGACCAGGCCCGGCCGGGCCCGGACCGGCCAGGCCCAGCTGGGCCGGACCGGGCACCCTGGGTCAGCGGTGACGCACCCGCTGCGACTTCGGCGCCGCCAGCCGCTGGCCGGACCACTCCTGGGCGACGCTCAACGTGCTGGTCTGGACRAGACCCGCGGTGGGCACCGCGTCCAGCACGTCACTCGGCTCGACATGGCCGGCACGCCCGGCCTTGGGCGTCAGCAGCCAGATCACGCCGTCGTCGGACAGCTGCCGCCGTGCGTCGATGAGGGCGTTCGCCAGGTCCCCGTCATCCTCCCGCCACCACAGCAGGACGATGTCGACGACGTCGTCGGAGTCCTCGGGGACAAGCTCGGTCCCGCTGGCGCTCGTGACGGCGTCCAGCAGGTCCTGGGCGATGTCGTCGTCCTCGTTGAGCGACTGCACCTGGGTCCCGGCGGAGACTCCCAGCCGCTCCGCTCGGCGCTGACCCTCGGCGTTCGCCGCGGTCGGACTCACCCTCCACTACCTCCTGCTCGTATGTCGACGCTCCGCGTAGCCGCGAGGGCGTCCCGTCTCGGTGGACGCATCCAATGATGATCCTCATCGATCGGTGCGCCTCGACCTAGTCCACCGGACCTTCCGGTGACTGCGCAAGTGCCACGCCGTCGGTTGTGGACAAGCGACGGCGTGGTCAGCCTGATGTGACTCCCCGCCAGTACCCCGGAGAGAGCGGAATCATCCCGCCAGGAACGACATCCGGACCGTTCGATCGGGGTTGTCCACGTTGAGGTCCACCAGCGCAATGGACTGCCAGACCCCGAGCGCGAGGCGGCCGTCGATCACCGGGACCGTCAACGAGGGCGGGATGATGGCCGRCATCACATGCGAGCGGCCGTGACCGAGCGTTCCATGTGCGTGGCGCCATCTGCCGTCGGCGGGGAGCAGATCCGCGAGCGCCGCGAGCAGGTCGGCATCACTACCGGAGCCCAACTCGAAGATGGCCACGCCGGCCGTGGCATGCGGCACGAAGACCGACAGCAACCCATCACCGGAACCGGCAAGGAACCGCCGCGCATCGGGTGTGAGGTCCACCACACTTTCTCGCCGGCCGGTGCGCACGGACAGCGTCGTCGTCTTCATCCGGGTCTCCATCAGGGTGATTGTCCACCACGGCGGGGCCCGGCATCGGCCGCACTACGGACGACATGCCAACAACGCACCGCACATCGCCCAGGTCCCGACCCGGAAGTAACAAGACGTACGTGACGAGGCAGCTGCGATAGAGCACGATGGTCCATGACAGGCCCGTTCTCCGGGTGACCCCCCTCTCGGCCACCGAGGGTCGGCCATCACCCAGAGCACAGGCGTCGTATGGGATGAGCGAGCGGCCGGGATGCGGCGGCGCATTGATCATGCATGTTTCCACCCCGGTACGTTGCGAAAGTGACCACTGGGCCGACGGTCATACGATCAGGACCTTTTCGCATGGTCGTGACGGCCCCGGGAAGCTCGAGGAGCAGGAGAAGGCGTGGCGCAGGACACACCCCGGAAGTTCTCGGTCATCACCGATGGGCTACCGAGTCAGCTGCCGGATATCGATCCCTCCGAGACCAGCGAGTGGCTGGAGTCGCTCGACGCCGTCATCGAGGAGTCCGGCCGCGGCCGGGCCCGCTTCCTCATGTTGAAGCTCCTCGAACGGGCCCGGGAGAAGGCGGTCGGTGTTCCCGGTCTCACCAGCACCGACTACATCAACACCATCAGCCCGGAGCKGGAGCCCTGGTTCCCCGGCAACGAGCACATCGAACGCCGCATCCGGGCCTATATCCGGTGGAACGCGGCCATCATGGTGAGCCGCGCCAACCGCCCCGCGTTCAATGTCGGCGGTCACATCGCGACCTACGCCTCAAGCGCGAGCCTCTACGAGGTGGGCTTCAACCATTTCTTCCGCGGCAAGGACCATCTCAGTTCCTCGCCGGGAAGTGCCTCGGGTGACCAGATCTTTATTCAGGGTCACGCGTCCCCGGGCATCTACGCCCGCGCCTTCCTGGAAGGCCGGCTGACGGAGAAGCAGCTCGACGCCTTCCGGCGCGAGGGCGAGTCGGGCGGCCTGTCGTCCTACCCTCACCCTCGGCTCATGCCTGATTTCTGGGAGTTCCCCACGGTTTCGATGGGACTCGGGCCGATCGGCGCCATCTACCAGGCCCGGTTCAACCGCTACCTGCTCAACCGCCAGATCAAGGACACCTCGGGCAGCCGGGTGTGGGCGTTCCTCGGCGACGGCGAGATGGACGAGCCGGAGTCAATCGGCGCGCTGGGCGTGGCCGCCCGCGAGGAGCTCGACAACCTCATCTTCGTGGTCAACTGCAACCTGCAGCGCCTCGACGGCCCGGTCCGCGGCAACGGCAAGATCATGCAGGAGCTGGAGTCGCTGTTCCGGGGCGCCGGCTGGAACGTCATCAAGGTGGTCTGGGGCCGCGACTGGGACCCGCTGCTGGCCAAGGACACCGACGGCGTGCTGGTAAACCGCATGAACACCACGCCGGACGGGCAGTTCCAGACCTACTCGACGTCGTCGGGCGAATACATCCGGGAGCACTTCTTCGGCTCGGACGCCCGGCTGCGCCGGATGGTCGCGGACCTCTCCGACGACGATCTGCGCAAGCTCTCCCGCGGTGGCCACGACTACCGCAAGCTCTACGCGGCCTACAAGGCGGCGACCGAGCACGCGGGCCAGCCCACGGTCATCCTCGCGCACACCATCAAGGGCTGGACCCTGGGCAAGGACTTCGAGGCCCGCAACGCCACCCACCAGATGAAGAAGCTGACCAAGAGCGAGCTCAAGGAGTTCCGCGACCGGCTCTATCTGGAGATCCCGGACTCGGCCCTGTCGGGTGACCTGCCGCCCTACTGCCACCCGGGGCCGGACTCTGAGGAAATCGCGTACATGCGGGAACGCCGGGCCGCGCTCGGTGGGTCGATCCCGCGTCGGGTCGTGCGGGCCAAGCCGCTCCCCCAACCGCCAGCGAAGATCTTCGACGAACTCCGGAAGGGCTCCGGCAAACAGCCCGTCGCCACGACGATGGCCTTCGTCCGGCTGCTGAAGGACCTCATGAAGACCAAGGAGATGGGCGCGCGCTTCGTGCCGGTCATCCCCGACGAGGCCCGCACCTTCRGCATGGACGCGATGTTCCCGACGGCGAAGATCTACTCGCCGCACGGGCAGCGCTACGAGGCCGTCGACCGCGAACTGCTGCTGTCCTACCAGGAGTCCGAGACCGGTCAGATGCTGCACGAGGGCATCAGCGAGGCCGGGTCGATGGGCTCGGTGATCGCCGCTGGCACGGCGTACGCCACCCACGCGCAGCACATGATCCCGGTCTACGTCTTCTACTCGATGTTCGGCTTCCAGCGCACCGGCGACCAGATGTGGGCGCTCGGCGACCAGCTCGGCCGCGGGTTCCTGCTCGGGGCGACCGCCGGTCGGACCACTCTCAACGGCGAGGGCCTGCAGCACCAGGACGGCCACTCCCTGCTCCTGGCGTCGACTAACCCGGCCTGCGTGGCCTACGACCCCGCCTTCGCCTTCGAGCTGACACACATCGTCCGGGACGCGCTCGACCGAATGTACGGCGAGCGGGACGACAACGTCTTCTACTACCTCACTGTCTACAACGAGCCGGTGCCGCAGCCTGCCGAGCCCGCGGGTCTCGACCCGGCGCAGATCATCTCCGGGATGTACCGGTTCCGCTCGGCTGAGGACCTGGCCGGCGGGCTTCCGGCGGCGGGGGYCGGCGTGGGCTCCCCGCCGCGGGCGCAACTGCTGGCCAGCGGGACTTCCATCCACTGGGCGCTGGCGGCGCAGGAGATCCTTGCCGCCGACTTCGGGGTCGCCGCCGACCTGTGGTCGGTGACCTCGTGGAACGAGCTTCGGCGAGATGCGCTCGACTGCGACCGCGCCAACCTGCTCAACCCCGAGGCCGACGACGCCGTGCCGTACGTGACCCGTGCCCTCGAAGGGGCCGCCGGCCCGGTCGTGGCGGTCTCCGACTGGATGCGCGCGGTGCCCGACCAGATCTCCCGGTGGGTTCCGCAGCCGTTCACCTCGCTGGGCACCGACGGGTACGGCCGTTCCGACACTCGGGCCGCCCTGCGCCGGCACTTCAAGGTCGACGCCGAGTCGATCGTCGTCGCGACCCTGGAAGCCCTCGTCCGGGCCGGTGAGGTCAAGGCCACCACGGTCGGGGACGCGATCAGGCGATTCGGGTTGCGTGCCGACAAGGCCGGCCTGGACGGGCCCGAGGCGATCGTGGCCGGCATCAGGATCGTGGCCGGCGCCGAGCAGGACGAGCGGCCGATCTCGGGCTGACCGACCCACTCAGGCCCCGGACCACTCAGGTCCCGGATTGCCCAGGCCTTCGGGCCATCCGGGACCTCCCCGGCGCCGACGGAGCCACCTGCGGGCTCCCCGGCGCCGGGGCCCGAGGTCACGGTGCCGGACCGGACCCCCGCGTGGCCCACCCGGCGCGGAGCCCGGGTGGCTGGGTCCGGAAGGTGGGGCCCGGAAGGTGGGGCCCGCGCGATGGAGCCCACCACACCGCACCCGCCGGACCGGATCCCACGGCACCGGAGCCGCCGGGCCGTCCGGCCCCACCGCGCCCGCATCACCGCCTCCAGACCGACCCATCCGGCCCACCGCGTTCGGGCCATCGCCTCCAGGCCCGCCCATCCGGCCCATCCGGCCCACCGCATTCGGATCGGTACCTCCGGGCCACCCCGGCCGGGCAGCGGGCCGCGCACCGAACCCCTTGGCGTCCGATCTCGGCCCCGCGGCCTCGGGTTTCATTCTCCGGGCCCACCGCGTTGCCCCCCTGCATCCAGGCGCGCCCGGTTCCGGCGGGCCCGGCCCGGACCCCCCGGAGGAGTTACCCAGCGCATCGGCACTGTCCGTGATGAACTCCACCGCGCTCGGCTTCATCGGGGTCCACCGCCGTCCCCGATTCGGTTACGMCCCGGGTCTTTCGCGGTACCCCATGTTCCACTTGATGACGCGTTGAGTTCCGCATCGCCGCCGCGGACACTAGTCTCTCGAGGGTGATGTCCAAAGGTTGGTCACGCGGCGTTACCAGCTGTGAAACCGCCGGCGGCGAAGCCCTCCGGCACGTACTCCCGGCCCCCGTCGGTGTCGGAGAGCAACGAAAACCCGCCTGCCGATCATCGCACGGCCACGTCGCGGTCCGGTACGGTCAGGCATCTGTCAGGTCGCTGTCAGGTCAATTGTCAGGTCAATTGTCAGGTCAATCAGGAGCCGGCCGGCCAGCCGATAACCAGCCGACCGGCCGGCGCGCGGCTGCGGGTCGTGACGAGGCCCGCGCGGCGTCTGCTGCGACGGTCGAGGAGGACGAGGTGAATGGTGTGGCGACGACCACCGCACCCGCGGCGGCATCACCTGAACCGCGGACAGGCGGGAGCGCGGTGAGCCCACGGCGGTCCCAGTGCGGCGTCGCAAGCCGCGTGGACGGGACGGCGGCATGATCCTGCGGGCCCGTCGCATCGAGCGGCTGGAGGAACATCCCAACCTCCGCGGCATTCTCGGCATCCTCGCCCAACTCGTCCACACCACCGACACGGAGCTCGTCTCGCTCGCCGCCGCCTGGCGCAACTCGGGGTACCTCGCCGCTGCCCGGGACAAGGCGCTCTCCCCCGACTCTCCATTGATCGTCGAGGTGCTGGCCGCCTTCGACGCGTTGAGCGCGATCTACGCCGACGACCTCACCGGCGCGGAGTACGTCACCGTCGAACCGACGATCGCCGCCACGGCTCTGCGCGCGATGCGCGACGCGGTCGCCGCCTCCTACTCCCGGCCCATCCTCGGCCGCGCGGAGTACGCGGCACTGATGCGTCCGTGGCGCACGGTCTACCCCCGCGCGCGCTCGCACGAACCCGACCTCGGCCCGGCCGCGGCGGACGTGAAGCGGGTTCTCGCGGCACTCCCGGTCCTCGCCGGGCGCTGCCACGATCCGGACAGCCTCGAGGTCTTCGACGGCCTGCTGGTGTCCGCACTCACCCGCGACGACTCCGCGCATCAGATGGCGATGGACGCCGCCTYCGCGAGCGCCGTGGTGACCGGGCGTCGCCGGGTGTGGACCCTGGTCCGGCGCAGCGCCGCCGAGGGTTTCTGGCGGTTGTGCCCGTACTGCCGCGGCCATCGGGGCACCGATTCGAGCGAGGACCGGCGGGTCATGGAGCTGTGCGCCGACCTGGCCTGCGCGCTGYTCGTCGAGGATCTCCTCGATACCGACCAGTTCACCCGGCTGACCAGCCCGCTGCACACGCTCATCCCGTTGCAGCACCGCCGCGGTCGCTGACGCCGCCGCGGTCCGCCCGGCTGCCGGTCCACCGGCCCGGCTCAGCCGGATGCGCCGGGCCGCCGCGGCCGGTAGACGATCAGTCGGGCTCCGCCCGGAGTGATGACGATGCGTTCCACTCCCTCCGTGACCTCGCCGTCACAGGCGAACGGCAGCGGGCCGGGCTGACGGGATGAGATCGTGACCCGTTCGACCGTGTGTTGTTCGTACACCCGGCTGCGCCCGAGACGGCCGGTCAGCACCGCCCCCACCAGCCGGAGCCGGGCAAGCGACGCCGCGGCGTCGACCACCCGCAGGTCCAGCAGCCCTTCGTCGAGGCGGGTGCGGTAGGTGGGGGCGAACCCGTCGGGCTGGTAGATCCCGTTGCCGACGAAGATCAGCCAGACCCGGCGGTACTCGGAGTCGATCTCGACCTCGAACGGCGTTTCGTGGCGCAGCACCCAGCTCAGCGCGATGAGCATCGCCGGCCACTTGCCGATGCGGCGCTCGAACCGCGCACGGATGGCGACCATGTCCGGGTAACCGCCGAGGCTCGCGGTGTTCACGAAGATGCGGGAGAACCGACTGAACGTCGCGCCGATGCCCTCGGCCCGGCCGATGTCGACGGCGACCGCCGAACCCTCCCGTATCGCCTGCACCGAGTCACCCGCCCCGGCGAGTCCGACGTCCGCGGCGAAGTGGTTGAGCGTGCCCGCGGGGAAGACCGCCAGCGGCACGCCGTGCGCCAGCGCGGTCTGGGCGGCCGCGTTGATGGTGCCGTCGCCGCCGGCGACGCCCAGCACACGGGACCGCGCCGCCGCGGACCTCAGCACGGTTCTTACGTCGCCGCCCGCGTCGACCTCGACGACCCGGGCCCTGGGCAGGTCGGCCCGCAGCACGGCGAGCAGGTCCGTGTGGTTACCCGGACCGGAACGGGCGTTCACCACCACGGTAAGGCCGTCGCCGTCGGGCAGGGCGGGCGCCCACGCCGACGCGGGGCTGGCCCGGGCGGGGGCCCACGGCCGACGCGGCATCACCTTCGTCGTCGCCAGGCCCGCCCCTATCCCCAGCAGCACGCCGGCGGCCACGTCCCCGGGATAGTGCACCCCGACGTACACCCGGGAGAACGCCACCGCGGCGGCGAGCACAGCCACCGGCACCGCCGCGCCGGGTGCGTCCAACGCGACTMCGGTGGCGAAGGCGGCTGCCGACGCCGCGTGCCCAGAGGGGAACGAGAACGTCGTGAGATCCTCGCGAAGCCGCCGCAGCGGGGGAATCGTGTGAGTCGGTGGGCGGTCCCGGCGGAACACCACCTTCATCGGCCCGTTGGCGAGAACGCTCGCGACTCCCAGGGCGAGCAGGCCACGGACGGCCGCCGGGCGACGGCGTCCCTTCGTCGCACCGAGCGCCCCGGCCACCCCCCACCAGAGCAGACCATGATCGGCAGCGTGGGACAGCCGCGGCAGCGCCGGGTCGAGCAGCGGTCTGCCGCCGGCCAGCGCCGCGAAAAGCGACCGGTCCGCACTGGTGAAGGCGTGCAGGAACGTCCGGCCCAGCGCGATGTCACGGCGCATGAGGATCCGGACGCGCCGACCGACCCGGTTCTCCGCGGGCCAGCGGGGAGCGGTCCCGTTTCCCGGCCTCGTCACCGACCTTGACGCCACGCCGGCACCGTACCCGTAAGGGGGACACCCAGATCAACTGGGATGAACTTCACATCCTCCCGAACTCCACGGAAGGAGCGAGCAGAAGGAGCTCGCTGTCAGGCCGCGCCTGTCAGAACGCGACCGTCAGAACGCGACCGGGGCCTGGCTCGCCCATCTCGGAGCCGGCGGCCGTGCCACGCCCCYGGGCCGGGGCAGCGCCCGTCGTGGCTCGACGGTGCGACCTGTCGGCAGGATCTCGCCGGTGTCCTCGAACAGAATCACCCCGTTACACAGCAGGATCCAGCCCTGGTCCCAATGCTGGCTGGCCACCCGGGCAGCGTCGCGATCCGCACTGTCCGCCGTGGGGCAGGGCGGACAGTGCGGGCAACCACGTCGCCGGAGCGCGGCTGTGCGTGAGGCGTCAGCGGGCAGGGGAACTGAGGACGGCTCGGGCGAGGAGGGCTCCGGGTCGTCGGTGGGCACCGGGGACGCCGATGCCGGGTCTGAAACGCGAACAGCTTGCACGAGCACCAGACGTTACGCCWCTCCGTAAGAAGCGTCACACCGAGGCGCGTGTGAAGGGGCCGACGTGTCTGCGACCCTTGACTCGCAAGTCAGCGTGGGCAACGGCCGTGACCAGCGCGGATGCGAAACGCGGCACATCGGGAACCAGCCGGACGGACCACGGGGTGTCTACAGCGAGATACCGGTAACAGGACCGGACCATCGGATCGGTAGGTTACGGGGCGGTGGCCGAGYGGTTCCGCCATCCTGACCRCAACAATGACGTGGGCCGGTTCCGCTGATGCGCCCACCTGCATGAACGGCGCCCGTTGTCCCCGGCGACCGGGCATCGACACGGCAGAGCCACGGACAGGCACCGGTGAACGGCCACGGACCCGGACATGCCCGGCCACAAGGGGGGGTACGGACGATGGACGGTGCCACGGGTGTCGGTACCGGTACCGACGCCTTCGGGGGCATCCCCACCGGCGGGGGTTTCGGCCCGCGTGCCGGCGGACAGCCGGTCGAGGTGTCGGTCGTCATGCCGTGTCTGAACGAGCAGGAGTCGGTCGGCGTCTGTGTGCGCAAGGCCCTTGCGGGACTGGMCACCGCGGGTGCCGCGGGCGAGGTCGTCGTTGTCGACAACGGATCCACGGACCGGTCGGCGGACGTCGCCGCAGCCGCAGGTGCCCGGGTCGTCCGCGAGACCCGGCGCGGCTACGGCAACGCCTACCTGGCCGGGTTCGCCGCCGCCCGAGGCCGGCTGATCGTGATGGGCGACGCCGACGACTCCTACGACTTCTCGGATCTGGGCGTCCTGCTCGCTCCGCTGCGCGCCGGGCGGGCCGACTACGTGCTCGGGTCGCGCTTCGCTGGAGAGATCCTGCCGGGAGCGATGCCCTGGCTGCACCGTTACGTCGGCAACCCTGTGCTCACCGGCATCCTGAACCGGCTGTTCGACGTCCGTTCCTCCGACGCGCACTCGGGCATGCGGGCCTTCAGCCGAGAGGCGTACCTGCGTATGCAGCTGCGCTGCGAGGGGATGGAGCTCGCCTCCGAACTGGTGATCGCCGCGGGCCGCGCCGAGCTTCGGATCGAGGAGGTGCCGATCACTTACCATCCGCGGGTCGGGGCCTCCAAGCTGCACTCCCTGYGGGATGGTTGGCGGCACCTGCGGTTCATGCTGCTGCTGGCGCCGAGGCACCTGTTCGTGCTGCCCGGCCTGGTGCTGCTGGCGCTCGGGATCGTGGGYCAGGCGGCGCTGCTGCCCGGCTCGCTCAATCTCGGCTTCCACCGGCTGGACCTGCACTTCTCGATCCTGTTCGCGCTGCTGGCGCTACTCGGCTGGCAACTGGTGCTGCTGGGGGTCTGCGCCGACGTCCACAACCACGCCCTCGGCTGGCAGGAGCGCCGCCGCTGGCCGCTGCCGCTCATCCACCGCCTGTTCACCCTCGAACGCGGGCTTGCGCTCGGCGCGGGCCTGTTCATCGTCGGATTTGTCGTGGACGTGGTCGTCCTCGTCCGCTGGCTGGTCAACAATCTCGGACCGCTCAACGAGATGCGCCCGGCCCTGCTCGCGATGACGCTGATGGTGTTGGGCGCGCAGACCGCCTTCGGATCCTTCTTCCTGCGGCTGCTGACCGCCGGACCCAGCGGGGGGCATCAGCGGGCGTCGGCCCGCGGTACCCGTGCCGGCACGGGTACCGGCACGGGTACCGGCACGGGTACCGGCACGGGTACCGGCACGGGTACCGGCACGGGTACCGGCACGGGTACCGGCACGGGTACCGGCACGGGCCCTGACGCGGGCCCTGACGCGGGTGCGGGTGCGAGTGCCGGCGCGGGCTCCACCCAGGCCGAGGCGAGCGGTCCACGGGCCGACACGCCCGGCCTCGGCCTGTGCTTCGAGGCGCCGGAACACCCGGCCGAGGTCGTCAGGTTCTGAGAACGGCGGATATTCATCATGGCCGTCCTGGGCAGAATGGTCGTCTCGGGCAGACGCCGCTTTCCACCGCTGCCCGGTGACGCCGCGCCCGTCTCCCTATGCGATCCCGCTGTCTTCGGGGATGACCCCGCCTCCGGGAATGACCCCGCGGATGACCTCGCCGCCCCGGGCCGGGTGCCGTCCGGGGAGCACCCCGGCCCGCTCTACGGCCCGAACGCGCGGCGCCGTGAATCGGGTCCGGCCTCCGCCCAGCCGGCCCGACCCGCCCGGCCGGCCCGACCCGCCCGGCCGGTCGCGCGGCATCTGCCCTTCGCGGTTCTCCTGGTCGCCGGGATGACCCTGCGGGTGGTCACCGGGTACGCCTACCGGCCGGCGTTCGAGTTCAGCGGAGACTCCTACGCCTACCTGCGACTTTCCACCCTGCACGCGCCCGACCCGATGCGGCCGGCCGGATACCCGGCCTTCCTGCGCCTGCTGTCGCACACCGGCGACCTGTGGTGGGTGACGGTGGTCCAGCACGTCGCGGGCCTGGCGCTCGGGGTGGGGATCTACGTCCTGCTGGTCCACCGCCGAGTGGCGGCCCCGGTGGCGGCCCTCGCCGCCGCGCCGGTCCTGCTGGACGCCTACCAGCTGGTCCTCGAGCACTACGTGATGGCCGAGACCCTGTTCGCGGTCCTGCTGGTCGCCGCGATGATCGCCCTGACCTGGTCGGCACGACCGTCGGTGTGGGCGTGCGGGCTCGCCGGCCTGTTACTGGGCGGGGCGGGCCTGGTCCGCACCATCGGGGTCGCCATGGGTGTGCTCGCCGTGGGCTACCTGCTTCTTCGTCGCGTCGGATGGCTCCGGCCCGCCGCCTTCGCCGTGATGCTCGCCGTTCCACTCGTCGGATACGCGGGCTGGTTCCACCACGCGCACGGGAAGTACGCGCTCACCGGTGGGGACGCGGTGTGGATGTACGGCCGGGTGGCACCGATCGCCGAATGTGATCGCCTACACCTGAGCACGCGCCAGCTCGTCCTGTGCTCYCCGCATCCGGTGGCGGGGCGGCCCGATCCCAGCTACTACGTCTGGAACGGCAACAGCCCGCACTGGCGGCTCGACATGCCCGACGACAAGCGGGACGCGCTGCTGCGCGACTTCACCCGCCAGGTCATCCGGTATCAGTTCGGTGACTACGCCCGGATGGTCGGCGGGGAGATCGCGCACTACTTCGCCCCGGGCCGACCGGTCGGGCACCGTGACTGGCCGGACGCGACCTGGCGGTTCCCGACCGGTAACGAACCGCGCTACCTACACAACGGCGAGCCACTGCTCGGCTTCCACGGGGACGCGCCCAGCCGCGTCATCCGCGAGCCGTCCGCCGGTTTCCTGCGGAGCTACCAGCATCTCGTCTTCACGCCCGGTCCGRCCCTGGCCGGGATGGTGATCCTTGCCGTCGTCGCGATCATGATCCCGGGACGGGACCGCCGTGCGCCGCCGGGGAACCGTGGCTCCCGGCGCCGGAGAGGCCTGCGGGACCGGGCCGCCGAAGATCGACGGCTGCGGGCGGACATGGCCCTCCTCGTGGCGGCCGGGGCCGCCACGCTCATCGTCCCGGCCGCGACGGTGTGCTTCGACTACCGCTACCTGCTCCCCGTCCTCGTGCTCTTCCCGCCTGCCGCCGCGCTCGCGACCCGCCGGTTCGTGCTGCTCAATCGATCGCGCCGGGCGCCCGCGGAGGAGCCGGGGATCAACGGCTCCAGCCGAGCCCCAGCCGGGGTGCCTCCATCGCCGGGCAGGTGTCCATGACGACGTCCAGCCCGGCCTCGCCCGCACGCGCCGCGGCAGCCTCGTCCCGCACACCGAGCTGGAGCCAGACCCCCTTCGCGCCGATCTTCACCGCCTCGTCGACGAGCGGGCCGGCCAGCTCCGACCGGACAAACAGGTCGACGACGTCGACGGGAAACGGGATCTCGCTCAACGTCKCGTATCCCTGCTCCCCCGCGACCACGGGTGCCGAAGGATGCACCGGCACGACGTGCTTGCCGTGCCGTCGCAGGTAGTCCGCAATGCTGTAGGCGGTCCGGCGGGTGTCGTTGGACAGCCCCACCACCGCCCAGACCTCGGTGTCGGTGAGCATGCGGCGAATGGTGTCGTCATCTCCGAAGCGCATACCCGCATAACCGCCCATGCCGCCCGGTTCATCCGGACCGCGGAAGGACTTCTCAGTTCCCGGCAACGATTCCCGGCAACGGGGGCGAGAAGCACGAGCCCCGGTGGAGGCGGGCGCATAGGATCTTCACGTGGAGAACGTGGAGCTTTCCCCGCTTCCGGCCGCCGGGGGACGGCTGGCCGCCGGGGCTGGAGCCGGCGGTGAGTGACAAGCACGAGGTGACGCTGTCCGCCTCGGCCGAGCGGGACCTGTCGAAGCTGGCCGAGCTCACCCGCGGCGAGGTCCGTCGGTTCCTCGACGGTGCCCTGCGCGACGATCCGCGCAAGGCCGGCACTCCGATCCCCGGCGAGCAGGTCGGCATGCACGAGGCCAGCGGGCGGACCTGGCGGAYCCTCTACCGGATCGACGCCAACACACGCTCTGTGCGCGTTATGGTCGTCGCGCCGCGAGGTGCCCGCTCCCGGATCGTGCCAACGATCGGCAACGCCCGCCCCGCAACCGGATGGCGCCGGGTCTGAGCCCGGGCGGTCACGAGGCCCGGGCGGTCAGGAGACGTTGACGCCGAAGTCCAAGGCGATCCCGCGCAACCCGGAGGCGTATCCCTGACCGACAGCGCGGAACTTCCATTCCCCACCGTAGCGGTACAGCTCACCGAAGATCATCGCCGTCTCCGTGGAGGCGTCCTCGGTGAGGTCGTAGCGGGCCACCTCCGCGCCGTTCGTCGCGTCCGTCACCCGGATGAACGCGTTGCGGATCTGGCCGAAGGCCTGCCGACGCGAGTCGGCATCGTAGATGGACACGGTGAACACGACCTTCGCCGCCTGCGGGGTCAGCATCCGCAGGTCGACGTTGATCTGCTCGTCGTCACCGCCGCCGCCACCGACCAGGTTGTCACCCAGGTGCTTCACCGCACCGTCCGGACTCACCAGATTGTTGAAGAACACGAAATAGCCGTCGGAGAGGACCTGGCCGGCGTCATTCACAATGATCGCGCTGGCGTCGAGATCGTAGGCGGCACCGGTGGTCTGCCGCACCTGCCACCCCAGGCCCACCGTCACGGCAGTGAGGTTGGGGGCGACCTTACTCAGCGAGACATTGCCGCCCTTGGACAGCGACACGGAGGTCATATCCTCACCTTAGTACGAATGGTCCCCGCCCTGCCGACCGGCGGGCCCTACGGCTCGATCAGGCGCCACCGGTCTGGTGTTCCCGGCTCGGAACGCGCCGCGCCGGTTGCCTCCAGCGTCGCGAGGTACGACATCGTGTCCATCACGGCGTTCTGCAGCGCCACCCCCCGCAGGTTGCGGAACGGCCGATGCCAGGTCACGTATCCGGCGACGTCCCAGACCCGCGAGGCACCCGCGCGCAGTCCCTCGACGACCTCGGACAGCCGGCCGGCGTGATGCGCGTCGAGCTCCGCGAGCCGGCGCTCCAGCCCGGTGAACCGGTACTCGTGCGCCGGCAGCACCTCCTCGGCCGGCAGGCTCCGCAGCCGGGCCAGCGAACGCAGGTAGTCCCCCAGCGGATCAGGAACGGCCTCCTCCGGCGCGGATACCCCGACCGCCGTCGAGGGCAGGACGTGGTCCCCGGAGAACAGCAGCCGGTTGGTCGGCTCCCAGAAGCAGAGGTGTCCCGGCGAATGGCCCGGTGTCCACAGCGCGGTGAGATCCCAGCCCGGGATGTCCGGCCGGTCGCCGTCTTCGAGGAGGATGTCGGGTCGCGATAGGCCCGGGGCCGGCTGCTGGTAGCCCGCCAGCAGCCGCTCGGTCATCTCGGCGGGCGCCCCGGCCCGKATCATCAGCTCGGAGATCCGGTCGGCGTAACCATGTTCGAAGTGCCGGAGCATCGCCTCGTCCAGGCGATGCAACGAGACCCACGCCCCGGATGCCTCCCGGATCCGGTTCGCCAGGCCGTAGTGGTCCAGGTGCGCATGGGTCACCACGACGCCCCGCACGTCGGCCACCGACATCCCGATCATCGCCAGTCCGGCCTGCAGCTCGTCGAACGCCTCGTCGAAGTCCCAGCCCGCGTCCATCAGGAACGGGCCCGTGGAGGTCTCGAAAACGTACACGAACACGTGCGCCGGTTTGGCCCAGGGCAACGGGACGGGAATACTCCACAGTCCCGGACGCACCTGCTCGACCGGTGGCAGGGGCCGACGCCACCGCGCGGCACCGTCCCGGCCGGCCCGCTCCACGGCCGGCTGCGGCCCGGTCTGACGCGGCACACCGACATCCCCGAGAGCAGCGTCCACGACCTCACCCACCCGTTTTCTCCGGCGCCCGACGGCGCGTGCATCGCGTACCGCGGCGCCCCGGGCCTGCGGCACCCGTCTCTGGGCCTGCGCCACCCGACGGAACCTTGGCGCGTCCCGGCCAACCTGTCATGCTATACCGCGCCGCCCGGTACCCCCCGAACCGGGCGGCGCCATACTTTCCCACCGCCGTCACCGCCGTCACCGCCGTCACCGTCACCGCGCCGGTCAGGAGGGGCAGGGCAGAACGGTGAGGGATCCCGGTGCCCGGGAGCGCCGCCCGTCGAGATCGGTCACCGTGGCCGTGTAGGTGATCGCCCCGGCCACACGGGCCGGGCCCACCGGGCCGGACCACGTCGACCGGTTACCCGTCGCCCGGTCAAGGACCAGCGACACACTAGCCCTGCCTCCGTCGGGGAGGTTCACCACGAGCTCCGCGGCGAAGATGCCGGTCGCGTCCACGACGGACACCGTCACCGTGGACACCGTCACCGGGGACGCGGTCACCGGGGACGCGGTCACCGGGGACGCGGTCACCGGGGACGCGGTCACCGGGGACGCGGTCACCGGGGACGCGGTCACCCTCGCGGCCGGCGCGCAGCCGGACGGGTACAGCGTCGTCGGCGCCGCGACCATCGACACCACCTGTGGCGAGCCGTCGACCCTGGCGGTGACCCGCACGTCGCCCCCGCCATCACCCTTGCGGGGCCTGACTGGAACGGTCACATCGATCGGTCCGGACGGTGCCGCCGCCCGATCAAGAGTGATCACCAGGGGGACGACGGCCCCCGGATCGATCCGCGACCGGCCGGGCACCACGGTTAGCCAGGACGGGCTGGCGCCGATCACGACGTCGACCGGCGCCGTGCCCTCGCCACGCAGGTCAAGCCGCCAGACGGAGTCGACGTCACCCAGGTCGACCCTGGTCGAGCTCAGGCTTAGGGCCGGGCCGGCGGGCCGCGCAGCGACCGGGACGGCCGGTGACCCGGGCGGCGGTCCGGTCCGCGGCCTCGCGGCGGTCGGGGCAACCCGTGGCGAAACCGACCCGATGCCGGTGCTCGGGGAGGCCGCGGACGCGGTGGAAAGGGCCGGACCGGCACCCGGCCGGGCAGTGACCGGGGCCGCCGTCACGTCCGCCGGCCCGTCCTCGTCACCGGGCGTGGGTGCCGGCGCTGCGACCGGCGCACCCGGCCTGCCTCCGGAGGAACCCGCACGATGGTCGCCGGCCATCCGCCCACGCACAACCACCAGACCCGCAACGATGACGACCAACACAGCCACCACAGCGATGATGCGTCCCCACCGGATCGGCAGGATCCGGCCTGAACGCCCCCAGGGAGAACGGTGACGTCCCGGCGATCCCGGGCCCCCCGCACCATCATGCGTCATCGTGACGAGATTAAGCCGACGGATTCTCGCTAGGGGACCAATTCGCTCGTTTCCGTCACGAAGTACGCCGAGATCTCTCTCGGCCCTCGGGTCGAGACGGGATGCCCCGATTCTCCCCATTGACCCCGTTGTCGCCGTTGTCGCCGTTGTCGCTGGCCTCCCGGCTCTCCCCGGTCCGCCGGCTGCGAGGCCTGCCGGGCGGCCCGCCCCGCAGCCGGCGCCCCCACCAGACCCACCATGCCAACGTCTGGGTCACCAGCGCGAAGCCGAACAGCAGATCCTCGACCGGAGCGTGCGCGATCCGCGGGCCGAGGATCCGGCGGGGGTCGTAGACGACGATGCCGAACCCGGTGAGGATCCCATTGGAGATCAACTGGAACAACGCGATGATCGCATAGGAAGTCCAGAAAACCCGCCGGGTCAGCAGCCGGGTCCGCAGGACCCACAGGTCCATCGCGATCGCCAACGCGACCCCGACGACCGCCAGGGCCGTGTAGCTCACGGCCGATCACCATCGGGAGTCCCATCGGAACGCGTCGCGCTCGGATGGGCGGGCTCGTCGCCGACGTCCCAGCCCCGCACCGCGCGCACGGCCTCCAGCGTCAGGATCGCRCACATCGGCACCACGGCGAAGAACAGCAGCTCCTCCAGGGGAAGGCCCCCCGGAAGCAGGATCCCGGTGATGCGGCGCCGGTCGAAGCTCCAGTGCCCCGCGGAGACGGCGAACAGGTCCCAGACAACGAAGATCACGATGACGGGGGCGAGGGTCAGCAGCAGCCGAACCGGCCGGGCGTACACCCGGGTGCCCAGAAACACCTCAAGCGGCGCCGTTCCGAGCAGGCATCCCGCCAGGACCGCGAGGTAGCTCAGATGGCGCATCGGCGGCTCGGACGGCGCATCGACAACTCTCAGACAGCTCTCAGACGCCGAGCGAGGGCAACAGCGCTCGCGGCCGGATCCTCGACCCCGGTGAGGCCCCGCACGACCACCACGCGGCGCGCTCCCGTCGCAAGAATCTGATCCAGGGTATCCGGACCGACGCCACCGGTGACGAACCACGGCTTCACGCCCGGAGCGAACGGAGGAGCGTGCCGCGCGGCCAGCCGGGGCAGACCCAGGCCGACCGGCGGCCGGCCCTCCTTGGTGGGCGTGGCGTGCACCGGCCCCACGCACACGTAGTCGACGTCGGGGTCGGCGAGCGCCGCGAGGAACTGGTCGGGATCGTGCGTCGACTGTCCGATCAGCACGTCCGGGCCCACCAGGCGCCGGGCAAACCGCGGCGGGATGTCGCCCTGACCGACGTGCAGGATGTCGACCCCGGCGAAGGCGGCGAGGTCGGCGCGGTCATTCGCGCTGACCAGCACTCCCCTGGCGCCGGCGGCGGCCTGCACCCGCCGCAGCCCGCCGAGCTCCTCGTCCCATTCGAGCCCCTTCTCCCGGAGCTGGATCAGATCGACCCCGGGGGCCTCGGGCGTGCCGACCACGGCGCTCAGGAAGGCGTCGAACTCGGCCCGACGCGGCGTGCACAGGTACAGGCGGGCGTCGGCCAGCCGCCGCAACCGGTCCGCCCGGGCTGGCCCACCGGCGCGCGGCGACGATCCCTCAACCTCCGGCGACAGCACGCACGATCTCCAAAATGTCGCCGTCGGCGAGCCGGACGGCGGGAATCTCGGACGGCGTCAGAGCCACGCCATTGTGCTCGACCACCACCGAACCAGACGGCAGGCCCAGCTCGGCGAGCAGGTCGGGCAGCGGCTGGCCACCCGGGATGCCCCGCGGCGCACCATTGACGACGACCCGCGCCCGGGCGAGCGGCTCCGGGTGCGCACGCGGGTGCAAGTGCGGCGGACGATCGACCATTTTTCGACCCTACGGGAGCAGCGCCCGCCGTGCGGGCGGTGGGTACGGCCGGGACCGGGCCGGGGCTAGAAGGCCGACGCCTGGGCCCGCCGTTTGACCTCCTTGCCACGGTTCTCGATAAGTGCCTGCATGGGGGTGCCCGGCAGACTCGGATCCTCCCGGAAGATCCAGTCGAGCGCATCCTCATCRGTGAACCCCGCGTCGGCCAGCACCGTGAGCAAGCCGGGCAGCCCCTTGACGACGGCGCCGTCCCGGATGAAATCGGCAGGCACCCGCAGGACGCCCCCCTCCCGCCGGGCCAGTAGCGTCCGGTCGCGCACCATCTGCCGGACACGGGTCACGGGAACCTGCAGCTGATCGGCGACGTCAGGCAGGGTCAGCCAGTCCATGGTCAAGAGTAAACACCTAAGTCTCGATGGCGTCGTATGGTGCCGGCGCGGCCGCGGACGTTGGCCGCGCCCCTCGGCGAGGGGATGACCAGGCGGTTTCCGGCCGGGACGGTCCGGCCGGAACGGGTCAGAGCGCAGCCACCTGGGCGCCGCCCGCGGCCGCCGAGCGCACCGCCGCCTCCAACACCGCGACCACCGGACGGGCGGTCTGCACGCCGTAGCCGGACAGCGGCCAGCCCGAGACGAGACAGTCCGCCAGGTCCCGGTGAAACGTACTGCCCGAGGTGGGTGCCAGCGGGATGTGGCTGCGCACCCCGTCATGGGTGATCAGCACGAGCGACCCCGCCTCCGCCTCGAGTATCTCGGCCTCGGCCTCGACCTCGGACCGACGACCGGCGTGCCGTCCCAACCGCGGCACCAGCTTCCCCTCCCCGTCCCGGAAAGCCCCGCCGTCCCGGAAAGCCCCGTCCAGGATCAGCGAGCCGGTGGACCCGAGCACCTCGAACCGCGGGCGCCGGGCCACCGTCAGATCGGAGACCGTGACCTGCGCCTCGGCCCCACTCGCGAAACGCAGCAGCAGCCGGCTGTGGTCAGCGTTGCTGACGTGGTGCCAGACCCGCTTGACGGTGGACGCGCTGACCCATTCGACGGGCTCGTCAACGAGGGCGAGGATCTGGTCAACGCAGGCGCTGCCCCGATCATGGAGCTGCCCACCACTGATCCGCTCGTCGTCGTGCCAGGTGCCGGCTGGCCGGCGGAAGCCGCCCCGGTGGGCGTCCAGCCGCAGCGGCTCGCCGACGGCGCCGCGGTGCACGGYGGCGCGGACCGCCCGGTAGCCCGGGTCGTCCCGACCCTCCGGATACACCGCGAGCACCAGGGACCGGGCCTCCGCGAGCTCCGCGAGCTGGTCGGCGTCCGGGGTCGACAGGCAGAGCGGGGCGTGCACGACGACGTGCTTGCCGGCCTCCAGCGCACGACCAGCCCATTCGAGACGGGTGTGGGTCGGTGTGGCCACGATGACGACCCCGAGATCCGGATCGTTGACCAGGTCGTCCGGGTCGTCGACGCGGCGCGGCGGGCGACCCGCCGCGTGCGCCGGGAGCCGGCCGGCACCGCCGTCGCAGAGGGCGGCGAGTTCCAGGCCCTCGGTCGCGTCCACCGCCGAGTGGTGCGTCCCGGTGATGTCCGGGGTGCCCAGCAGCCCGACCCTGGCCGGCGCGGCGTCGAGCACGCCGAGGCAGTGCCGCAGCCAACGTCCCACGAGCCGCTGGTAGGCGGGATCGGCGAGCACGGCGGGACCGGTACCCAGGGTGAATATGCCGAGGCCCGTGGAGGGCCGCCAGGTGCAGACGGGATGCTCGCCCATCTCGTGCCGGACCAGGAGCAGCCGCTCCACGTCGTCGGCAATCTTGTCGGGGATGATCCAGCTCTCCCGGGGGCGGAAGTCCGCGGACCGGGCCATGACCGCGCCGCCCTGCGGCCCGACGGTCAACCGCAGGTCGTAGGGCGCGGTGGTCCGCCCCGGGATGAAACCGGACGCCTCGATGAGCGGACTTCCCGGCGGCAGCGCCCGCATGGTCGGCCCGGCGAGCAGGACCGGGACGGTCTGCCGGGCCCGGTCCAGCAACTCCTGCTCGACGTGGTCGAGCGGACGGTCGATGAGCACGAGAAGCGCGTCGGCCGACCGTGCCGAGGTCGGGCCGAGACCCGCTGCCCGCAAATGGTCGCCGAGCGCGTTCACACCGGCCAGGTTCGACACCAGGTGAATGCGAGGCACGTCTCCGCACTCTAGTGACTGTTCCCGACGTTCCGGCGATTGGGGTCATCAAACAAAGATCCAAATAAAGATCCGCGCAAAGATTTACACAAGGATGCATACATAACGCAATGCCGGGCAAGAGTACCAATGATCCTGATATCCAGAAATCCCGCCGTCCGGCCGATCGGAACGCCTKGAACGCCTGGAACGCCTGGAAAATCCGGAGCACCGGGAACACCGGGTCGTCACCGGGCGTCATCGACTTGCCGCGGCCAGTTCCTTCATCGACACGGAGATATCRGCGAAACGCTCCCGATCCGGGATACCGTCGGCCGCCATCAACCGGCGACCGGCGACCATGTCCATCGGGCGCCCCACAGTGACCAGCGCCTCGAGACGGCCGTCCGGGGCGAACCACCCGGCCGACCAGCCAGACGGACGCCCGCCGTCGGGCGGCACGACGACGCCCGGATCGCCCCGGAACACCGGGGCAGCCTCTGCCGAAGGGAGTCCCGCGAACTGCACCATGCGGCCGAACTGTTCCGACCAGAAGTAGGGCACCGGGTCATAGACGGCCTCCCCGCCGAGCAGCGTGCTGACCGCGACCGCGGGCGACTGCTGGGCGCAGTCCCAGTGCTCGACCCGCAGCCGCCGACCGTAGCGACGCGACCACCAAGCAGCACAGTCACCGACCGCGACCACCGGCGGCCGGTCGCCGTCGGCACCGTCGGCACCATGGGTMCACCGGGCGGCGAGATGCTCGTCAACCACGACTCCCCGGTCGAGGGCGAGCCCGGAACCGGCGAGCCAGGCGGTGCCGGGCCGCACCCCGACGCCGACGACAACCTCGTCCGCAATCAGCTCCTCACCGCCAGCCAGCACCAGCCCGTCGGGGGTGACCCGCTCCACGGCCGTGGCCAGGCGCAGGGTAACCCCGGCCCGGGCGTACCACGCGATCGTGCACCGGCCCACCTGCGCGCCGAGCGCGGCGAACAGCGGCGAGGCGGCTGCCTCCACGACGGTGACCTCGGCACCGATCGCTGCCGCCGCCGTGGCGACCTCCGCGCCGATCCAGCCGGCACCAACGATGACGAGCCGGACGCCGGGACGCAGGGCGCCACGCAGATCCCGGGCGTCGTCAATGGAACGCAGGACCCGCTGTGGGCCGTCGCCCGGCAGGGTTACCGGGTCGGCTCCCGTCGCCAGCACCAGGCCGTCGTAGTCCAGCGGCCCCGCGTCGGTCTCCACAGTGCCCGGTCGCAGGCCCGTCGCCCGCCGTCCGAGGCGCACCTCGACCCCGTCGAGGTCGAAGGGCAACGTCGTGTCGTCGATGCGGCCGGAGAGCACCGCCTTGGACAGCGGCGGACGATCGTAGGGCCGGTGCGGCTCCGCCCCGAGCAGGATCACCTCTCCCGCGAAACCACGCGCGCGCACCTCGGCGGCGGCCCGGCCCCCCGCCATTCCCGCGCCCACGACGACTATTCGCTGCATTCGAGCAGACTATCGACGACCCGCGACGCCGGGCCGCCGTCACCGCACCGGGTCGACAAGCGGAAAGGCGTCCTTCCACACCGGCTCGTACCCGGCTTCGGCGAGCATCGCGGCGATCTGTGCCGGCGAACGCTCGTCGGAGATCGAGAACTGTTCCTGGGCCGTGCCGGGCGTGGTGTAGCCGCCGGGTTCGGTGGAGGAGCCGGCGCTCATGGTGGTCACGGCGATGCGGACGAGCCCGTCGCGCAGCACCGCCGGCTCCCGGGTCGACAGYGACAGCGCGAGGTCCGGCTCGAACAGGCGCAGGGCCGCGTACGCCTGGACGAACTCCGCGTCGTCAACGACGACGACCGGCGGRAACCCGCTGGCACTCGGCTTGATGCGCGGCAGCGCGATCGAGACCTCGGTCCGCCAGTAGCGACGGGAGAGAAAGGAGGCGTGCGCGGCCAGCGCGAGCACGTCAGCGCGCCAGTCCGGGGCGAGCCCGAGCAGCGCGCCGATCCCGAGCCGGCGCACCCCGGCCCGCGCGGCCCGTTCGAACGAGGACAGCCGCCGGTCGTAGTCACGCTTCCAGCCGGCGACGTGCACCTCGGCGTAGCGGGCCCGGTCGTAGGTCTCCTGGTAATGGACGACTCCCTCCAACCCGGCACGCACCAGCCGGGCATAGGTGTCGTCCGACCAGGTCTGGGTCTCGATGCTGATCGAGGGGAACATCGGCCGTAGCCGCTCGACCACCGCGACGAGGTAGTCGGCCGATACCTCGACGCGATGCTCGCCGGAGACGAGCAGCAGATGACGGAACCCCCGGTCGACCAGCAGGCGTCCCTCCGCCACCACCTCCTCAAGGTCCAGCGTGCGGCGCACCACCGGCAGGCCCTTGGCGAAGCCGCAGTAGGTGCAGGACGACAGGCAGGCGTTCGACACGTACATCGGGGCGAACAGCCGGACCGCCCGACCGAACCGGAGCAGGGTCGCCTCCCGGGCGGCAATCGCCAGCTCCTCCAACCGGGCGGTGGCCGCGGGTGAGAGCAGGATCGCCAGCTCCGCGAGACCGATCCGGGGGGTGGCCGACCCACCGGATCCGGGCCGAACCCGCCGCAGCACCGTGTCCACCTCGGCGGACGTGGCCCGCCGCGACATCGCGGACAGCCCGGCCAGGTCGTGACCGGCAAGTTCGCGCGCGAACTCCCCTGGCGGGGCGCTCACCTGGACGCCTCGCCCACCACCGCAGCCGGGGACGTCGCCCGGGACACCGAGGGCACGGGCGACGCCGGTGACGGGTGGGACGCCGGTGACGGGTGGGCGCCGAGGAACCCGGTGAGCGGGGAGGAGGCGGACGCCACCGTGGCCGGGCCGGCAGCCCCTCGGCCGGCCAGGAAACCCAACCGGCCGGCGGCGGTGGCGAGCGCGAAGGCCCGCGCCATGCGCGCCGGATCGGCGGCCACCGCGATAGCGGTGTTGACCAGCACCGCGGCCGCGCCGATCTCCATCGCCTCGGCCGCGTCCGAGGGCACCCCGAGCCCGGCGTCCACGACCACCGGCACCCCGGCGCTCGCCACGATTGCCTCGATCGCGTCCCGGGTGCGCAGCCCGCGGTTCGAGCCGATCCAGCTGCCCAGCGGCATCACGGTGGCGCAGCCGACCTCCTCCAGCCGGCGGGCCAGCACCGGGTCGGCCGAACAGTAGGGCAGGACCGTGAAGCCGTCGGCCACCATGAGCTCGGCGGCGCGCAGGGTCTCCAGCGGATCCGGCGCCAGGGTGCGCGGATCCGGGGTGACCTCCAGCTTGACCAGACCGGTGCCCGTCGCCGCCCGCCCGAGGCGGGCCAGCCGCAGCGCCTCGGCCGCGTCCACCGCGCCCGAGGTGTTGGGCAGCAGGGTCATCGACGGCGGGATGAAGTCGAGAACGTCGCCGTCACCGATCCGGCCGATGTCGACCCGGCGCAGCGCCACGGTGACGATGGTGGCACCGGATGCGACGAGGCTGTCCCGCATCACCCGGTGACTCGCGAACTTCCCGGTGCCGATCAGCAGCCGGCTGCCGTAGGCCCGCCCGGCGATGACGAGATCGTCCGCCCCCGCGGCACCGGGTCCGGCCTCACCACCACCCCCGCCGCCGACGGCGGAACCTTCACCGGCGAGGCCATCGGGACAGGAACCGTCGGGGGGAGAATCGCCGGGACGGGAACCGGCAGGACGTAGGGGGTGCTGCGACACGATCTTTCATCCTCCCCACGCGCGCATGACCGCGATCGGGTATACGGGTCGCCGACGGGATACTGGCCAGCCTCTCAGCCCACGTCCGTGGGCTCCCCGGAGCAATCGACAGTGTAACCGCTGCTTCCTGGCCGCGGCTTCGGGTGTCCCGCCGCGACGCCGATCTGCGACGCCGATCTGCGACACTGATCCACGCCCGTCGACGATCATCGCGGCCTTGAGAACCGATTCAATGTGGGCACCCGGGTTTCACCCGGTGGACACCATGCTGCGCGACGAGGTACTTCTCGCTCGAACGACGTATCCGGGTTAACCTCGCGGGGCTCGGTAGCGGCATCCTTCGACAACGATCGTAAACTCTCCCTCGTGGATGCCACCGTGGCCGACCCCGTCGTAGGTCGGCTTCTCGACGGCCGCTACACGGCGCAGGAACGGCTCGCCGTCGGCGGGATGGCGACGGTGTACGTCGCGCACGACAACCGGCTGGACCGGCTCGTCGCCCTCAAGGTCATGCATCCCACTCTCAATCACGACCCGGAGTTCGTCACCCGTTTCCATCGCGAGGCCAAGGCCGTGGCACGGCTCAACACCCCGCGCGTCGTCTCCATCCTCGACCAGGGTTCCGACCACATCCCCGTCGGTCTGGTCAACTACCTGGTGATGGAGCTGGTGCGCGGCCGGTCGCTGCGCCAGCACCTGGGCGCCCGGGGTCGGCTCCCGGTCACCGAGGCCATCGAGATCATCGAGCCCGTGATCGAGGCCCTCGCCGCCGCGCATGCCGCCGGCATCATCCACCGCGACATCAAGCCCGAGAACATCCTGCTCGGTGACGACGGCCAGGTGAAGGTCGCGGACTTCGGCCTCGCCCGTCCGGTGAGCCAGCCCACCCAGGCACTCACCGGCGGCGTGGTGATGGRCACTGTCGGGTACCTCGCCCCCGAGCAGGTCACCCACGGCGTCGCCGACACCCGCAGCGACGTCTACGCCGCCGGTGTGGTGCTCTTCGAATCCCTGACCGGGCAGCTCCCGCACAGCGGCGCCACCCCGATGTCGGTGGCCTACCAGTCGGTCCACGGCGACGTGCCGGCGCCGTCCACCATGATCGAGGGCATTCCCGCCGAGCTGGACGGTCTTGTTCTCCGGGCCACCGCCCGCGACCCGGCGCGCCGGCCGGTCGATGGTGCGGCMCTGCTGGCGGAGCTGCGGCGCATCGAGCCGTTCCTGCCCCCGCAGGACGCCTACCCGAGCGGGTTCACCGGCGAGATCGAACGGATCGGGTTGGCCGAGCGGCCTTCAGGGGCCCGGGAGCCCGGGTACCCCCAGGAGCCCGGGTACCCCCAGGAGCCCGGGTACCCCCAGGAGCCCGGGTACACCCAGCCGTTCCAGGCCGAGGACTACGACGACTCCCGGGGCGCCGGGCCGGGGGCCGCCGCGGAGCGCGCGTTCGCCGGTGCCGGGCCGGGCCAGCCAGGCACCGGCGCGCTCTATCGATCCGCCTCCCCGCCCTCGCCGACCGCCACGGCCTATCTCGGGGGCGGTGGCGGGCGCGGGCGGCGACGGGCCGCCGCATCGCCACGCTCCCGAGGGCTCATCCCGGTCGTCGTCGGTGGCATGGCCGTCCTGGTCCTGCTGCTCGGGATCCTCGCGTTCCGTTCCCTGTCCGGCGGAGGGACCGAGGTCCCGCTGCTGACGAACCTGAGCAGATCCGACGCCGAGAAAATGCTGCGCGACGCCGGCTTCCAGTTCACCTACCTCGACCCGGTCGCCAGCGCCACGGTACCGGTCGGCCACGTCGCCCAGCAGGATCCCCGGGACGGATSGAAGGTCGACAAGGGCGCGCTCATCACCCTGCGGCTGAGCTCCGGCCCCGCGACGGTGCGCGTGCCGGACCTGGCGAACCTCACCGAGACCCAGGCCAAGGCCCGGCTGGCCGAAGTGGACCTGACCCTCGGCGGCCTGAGCCCACAGTCCAGTGACACGGTGCCGGCGGGCCATGTGATCGGTACGAACCCCGGGGCCGGCACCGCGCTCAAGCCGAAGGACCAGGTCGTCGTGATCACTTCGACGGGCCCCGCGACGAAGCCGGTGCCGGCCGACATCATCGGCAAGTCGTTCGAGGAGGCCAAGGCCGAGCTCGTCGGCCTGAACATCGGCCTCGTGGTGCAGCGCACCGACGCCGTGAACGACGCCGTGCAGCCCGGTGAGGTCTTCGGGGTCTCTCCCGACGTGGGGCAGCCGATCTCACCCGGCGGCACCGTCACCCTCACCGTAGCCGAGGCCGACGGGTTCGACAACGGTGACGGTTCCGGGGGCGACGGCAGCGGGATCCAGGTCCCGGTGCCGAACGTGGTCGGGAAGAGCTACCGGGAAGCCGAGAACATCCTGCAGCGCCGGGGGTTGAAGATTGACCGTATCGGCTGGATCGGCGGGCCGGGCGACCGGGTGACATCGCAGTCCGCCAAGGCCGGGAGCAAAATCGAAAAAGGAAGTACCGTGCACGTCAACACAACGTGGGACCCCCTCGGCTGAGCCGCCATCCTCCACCAGGTTGATCATATTGTGCAACGAATCGCGCGGTGGGCGAAAGATCCGCGACCGCTTCCCCGGGGGGACGACGGCGTGAAGGCAGCGCGTGGTCGTGGCCGGTGGCCCGCCGGCCCGCGGCGGCCGACGTCGTGGTGGCGGGAGTCGTCGTGGTGGCGGGAGTCGTCGTGGCGGGGCATGGCCGGCGGTGGACGGCGGGCCGAGCGGGTCGCCGACCTGCTGGACGGACAGCGCCCCCCGTATGACGAGACCGACGCGCGGCTGATCGACACCGTGGCGGCCCTCCGGGACCTGCCGTCACCGCGGCTGCATCCGGCACGGCACGCCGCCCTGCGCGGACAGCTGTTCGCCGCCGTCACCGGCTCCCCGGCATGCGATCCCGTCCGTTCCCCCGCCGCCGTTTCCCCCGGCACCTCCGTGAAGGGCCACGAGACCGAGGCCCGTCCCACAAGAACCCGTCCCGCACGCACGCCTCCCGAGGGCGTCGATCCTGACCTGCCGGGAAACGATCCGGTCGACGCGCGGTGGGTACGCCGGACCGGTGCCCGCGGTGTCTCTGCCTGCGGTGTCTCCGGCCGGGGCAGGATGACCCGGGCCGCCCGGCCGCTGCTGGCCGGAGCACTCACCGCCGCCGTCACCACGGCGGCCCTCGCGGTCAGCTCGGGGGACTCGCTACCCGGCGATACCCTGTACGGCGTCAAACGACAGGTCGAAGACCTCCAGGTGTCGCTGGTCCGCGATCCGGTCGAGCGGGCGAAGACCCGGCTGGGCATGGCCGGCTTGCGGATGAGCGAACTGCGCACGATCACGGTGAACGACGGCGGGGTGATCGCCCCGGAAACCGGTGCCGGCGCTCCGGAGACGAGCCCGCGGGTGCCGGTGGTGAACCCCACGGCGACCGCCGCACCACCGACCATCGCGGTGTCACCGACCATCGCGGTGTCACCCGCTGCGGTGTCACCCACTGCGGGGACGTGGCCTCCCGGTCCCCGCACACCCGCCGTCTCCGGCGACGCCGGCGAATCCGATGGCCCCGACGCGCCGAGCGACCCGCCCGGCCCCGGCAACGGGGACCGCCTCGACCCCGAGCTGGTCAACGCGCTGCTGCGGGACTGGATCGCCGAGGTGCGCGCCGGCACGCAGGTACTGCTGGCCCGGGTCGCCGCCGGGGACACGGACGCCTGGACCACGGTGAACGCCTTCACCACCGAGCAGTCCCGCGGGCTGAAGAACCTGCTGAGATCGCTTCCCGTGGGCTCGGTCGGACCGGCGCATGCGGCTCTGGATCTCATCGACGACGTCAGGCGCAGGCTCGGCCCGCGGGCACCAGCGCCGGTCCGGGCCCCCTCACCCGTCCGCCAGATCTCTCCGATCGTGCCGACCGGTGACGCCCTCACCCCCCCGCCCTACGTGGCGCCGCTGCTCTCCGCACCTCGGCCCACGGCGACCGGGGCCACCGCCGCGCCCGCCCTCAGCACTCCCACCCCCGGCACTCCCACCCCTGCCGGCACCGGCATCGGCTCGCCGGGGCCCCCGAGCCCGGCGCCGGGTGGTGCCACGAGCGGAACGACCATCCCGACCCCGACCCCCGCCACGACCCCGACCCCCGCCACGACCCCGACCCCCGCCACGACCCCGACCCCCGCCACGACCCCGACAGACGACACGACCCCGACAGACGACACGACCCCGACCCCCGCCACGACCGCATCCGATGTCACGCCGACCACGGTGGGCGCGCCCTCGCCGCAGAGCCCCCCGAACGGGGCGCCGACGCCGGGATCCCGCTAGAATCTGTTCCGAGTTTGGATCATGGGGTTGGCAGGCTGCGTAGCCAGAGGATGGATCCGCGCAGGTGGAGTCCTGCGGCGTAGCTTTCGGGTGTCTTGTCGTAGCGGGTGGCCAGACCCCGCCATTCCTTGATCTTGCTGATGCCGCGCTCCACGGTGTTGCGGTCTTTATAGAGCGCGGCGTCGTGGCGGACCGGGCGACCTCCGGCGCTGCCGCGCTTCTTACGGTTGGCCGTCTGATCGGCCTTCTCCGGAGGACGAGCCGTGGTACTCGCTCTTCCCAGGACCCCCGCGTCACGGGCTCGGGTCCCAATGCCGCTTCCACTAACTGGATCTTGATGGTCGTCGGTGTGTCGGTTCCGGCTGTTCTGTCTGGTTGCCGGCATGATCGGGGTGTGTGGCGGACAGTGAGGCGGTTGCGGGTAGCCAGCTGACGGACTGGATCTCTCTGGGGGTCCTGACGTCGTTCGTCCCGCGTGATGCGGTCGATGAGGCGATCGAGGCGACCGGGGCGGGTGCCCGGCGCTCCGACACGACGATCCCCCCGCAGGTCGTGGCCTATTTCGTGATGGCGCTCGCGTTGTTCGCGGACGACGACTACGAGACGGTCGCCCGCCGGCTCGCCGCCACGCTCACCGATCTCGACGTGGTGGGGCCGCGGTGGGAACCGACCTCGTCAGGGCTGACCAAGGCCCGCCAGCGGCTCGGTGCGGCGCCGCTGGCCGAACTGTTCGGTCAGGTCGCCGGGCCGGTCGCGGACCTSGACACGGTCGGGGCGTTCCTGAGCCGGTGGCGGCTGATGAGCATCGACGGGCTGGAATGGGATGCCCCCGCCTCGAAGGAGAACATCGCCGCGTTCGGCCTACCGGCCGGCCGCGTCGACGCGCCAGGGGTACTGCCGAAGGTCCGCGCGGTGACCGTGTCCGAGTGCGCCTCGCACGCGCCGGTCCTGGCCGCGTTCGGCCCGGCCGGTGGGGCGAAACCCGCCAGCGAGCAGGCACTGGCCCGGACTGTCTACCCGCGGCTGGCCTCGGACTGGCTGCTGCTCGCGGACCGTAACTTCTACTCRTGGGCGGACTGGTGCACCGCGGCGGACACCGGTGCGGCGCTGCTGTGGCGGGTCAAGGCCACCCTGCGCCTGCCCCCGCTGCGCGCGTTGTCCGACGGTTCCTATCTGACCGTGCTGGTCAACCCGAAGGTCACCGGGAAGGCCCGGGAGACCCTCGTCACCGCGGCCCGCGCCGGCGCGCCGCTGGACCCGACGAAAGCCCGTTACACCCGCCTCGTCGAGTACGACGTCCCCGACCGTGAGGGCGACGGGAAACACGAGATCAYCGGCCTGCTCACCACGATCTGTGACCCGCGGGAGGCGACCGCGACCGCTCTGGCCGGGGCCTACCGGCAAAGATGGGAACACGAGGTCGCGATCGAAGACGCCAAACAACTCGTCGGCGTCGGCCAGGCCCGCAACCGGCTCGCCACCGCCGCGCAACGCGCCGTCCCGTTCGGCCTGACCTGCCAGACCCTCGCCTTCACCTGGTACCTCACCACCGGCCACCACCACGACGACGCCGCGGAGCACCGCGCCCGCGCGCCCTGGTACACCACCAAGACCCGGCCCTCGACCGCCGACCTGCTCGCCAAGCACCGCCGCGTCCTCATCGCCACCAAATACCAGCCCGCTCACCCCGAACAGCCCACCCCAGCCGAAATCCACACCCTCCGACTGGCCTGGGAGATCACCGCCGCATAACTACGAAAGTCGAGGTGTTAGTAGGAGTGCGAAACGCTCCTGGACGGAGGCCGGCGAGCAGGCGAGGGAGGTGTCGAGAGCTGCCTGATTGACCGGCCGGGGGGTGATGGTGTTGCTACCGGCCTCCCACTTCGAGACCATGCGCTCGCTGACGCCGATATGTGCCGCGAATGCTTGCAGGCTCATCCGTTTGGCCTGACGTAGTGCCCGGATCTCTCGTCCTGTCCAGCGGATCACGGTAGCCATCCGTGAGCTTCCTACTCCAGGGAATCGCCGGGGATGGCGATATAGGTGGCATGGAGTTCCCGTAGAATTGGATGGTCGTCGAGAAGGTTCACACCATCAATCATGTGGATCGGGCGGACGCCGATCGAAGTGTTAGTAGCAAAAGCCGCCTGCATGCTGCCGAGCATATCCAGGGTAACAGGGGCGGTGACGTGAGTGCCGACCTGCTGCAGGAGTCCCATGGTTACTCCAGGCAKGACGTCGGCTTTGGGCCAGATGACGTTGTCGCCATCAAAGAAACCGACGTTCCAGGTGGCGCCTTCGGAGACGACTCCTGTGGGATCGGTGAACAGCGCATCATCATAGCCGTCGAGTTGGGCACCGCGGCGATGGTACAGAGAGCCGAACAGGCCGACGTGTTTCACCATCGGAAGATCCCGCAAGTAGACGCAGGCCTTCACGCGTAGCGCCGGCAACACGGTCGGCGCGACCRGTCGAGTGGTCACCAGGATGTGTGGAGCGGCCGTCGCACCCGGGTGCCCGAGTTCCAGTGCTGGGTCGAAGACGGTGACGCGGACGACGAGCGAGCCGGTTCTGCCTCCGACCGCGTGACGGACCAGCTTCAGGACGTGTTCCGGATCGAGGTCGGCTRCAAAGACGATGCGGCAGTCACGGACCAGCCGGCTCAGGTGCAGCGGCAGGCCCCGTACCCGGCCATCATCGACGCGCATCGAGGTGAAGTGCCCGAGGTTGGTCAGGGCCAGCGCCGCGAGCGCCTCAGGGGTGACCGGGTGGCCGTCGAGTTCCGCCATGTCCTGGAGTCTGGCAGCCGGGGGCAGCCCGGCAAGCGGATGGGTGTCTGGGTCCGCCAAGTTCAGTGAAAGTTCGGTACTGGRACGGTGCAGTGACCTTGTGGGTGGAGCTCGTGTCGCGGCAATCTGGGGACTCTCTACAGAGTCATAACCCGCTAGTCCCACCCACTTCCCGATCTTGGACACTGAGCTGGCGGTCGGGATCCCAATGCTGCCTCCACCCGCAGAAGCGGTCCGGGAGACTTCACCTCGCGCCCATTTATCGAGACGCTTGTTCAGAGATGCATGGAGATGACGAAAGCATCTATTCGCCATGGGCCCACRTGACCAGACCCACGAACGAACCCGGGGCCGCCGGCCGGACGCCCGCCGAGGRCCACCAGCCCAGCCCTGACCGGTCGTCGTCCAGCGCCGTGCTGCGTTCCGGAGTCGGACAGGGCGTGGTGGCCGGGGTGGGGAGGGAGCCGGTCGGAGCGGCCGTTGACGGCGCTCACTCCCCACCGCTCCCGATCCGGACGCCACATCCKGGCTGGGGTGTGGTCGAGCTGGACGTGAACGGCCGAGTTGTCCGGATCATCGTCGGTGAGCCGGAGTTCCGCAGCCCTGCCGATGCCGATCTGTACGCCCGCAGCAGAGGTCTTCCTGATCACCGCGTCGCGCCGGTTGACCTCGGCAGTCGGGTGCCGCCCAGGCTCTGAGACAGAGGCTGCCCCGGCCCGTCCATCCCGGCGCAGCTTCCCGGGATCCGAAACGGGGCCGCCCCGTCCACAGACGGCCCGTCCAGCACCCCGCCCACGGTGCGGCCTGCGACCGCGAGCGGGCCCTTGAACGCGCCGTAGCGACGTTCGACGACTTCCTGGCCTTTGTAGCGGGCGAGTACCTCGGCGGGGCCGATGGTGTCGGGCAGGTTGGTCAGCAGGGCGTACCAGCCGTCGGTGGCGGCCTCGGCGTCGAGCGCGGCGGAGTCGAAGTGCCAGGTCAGGGCCGGTTYCCCGGTGTCCGGATCGACGCTGGTGGCGGCGACGAGGTAGCGGGTGACGCGGTGTTTCGTCGCCAGCAGGGTCAGGCGGGCTTTMACCGCGGCTTCGGTGCGGTAGAGGTGCTGGCTGCCCGCGGCGCGGGTGAGGGTGTCGAGGTCGGTGCGGGCGCGGTCGAGTTTGAGTGCGCGGGCGGCTTTGGCGGCCTGGTCGTTCGYGGACGACCAGATGAACACCGTGCGCACGGTGACCGCCGCGTCGGTCTTGCGGGGCCCCCGCAGGGTTGTCACGCCCTCGCGGGCCCGGTAAGTCGCCCGGGCGTGGATCGGCTTGTCCTGGTCGCGCGCCGCGACGTGGTCGACGAGGGTGGCGGTGGCCCAGTCCTGGGCGGCTAGGACCTGCGCGGGCACGGCCGTCGTCGGTGCCGGCGCGAGGAACGTGACCCCAGGCGTGGAGGTCAGCGCGGTCAGGTTGGGGTAGGAGACGAGTTTGCTGTCGCCGACCAGCAGGAACCGCCGTTCGCCGGCGATCGTGGTCAGGGCGCGTATCGCGGCGGTGACCTGGGAGACCTGACTGACCTCACCGGCGCCGCCGTCGTAGGCGCGGTGGACCAGCGGGATCCCGCCGTCGCCGGTGGTCGCGGGCCCGGTCTGGACCTTTTGAGGTCGGGGCGGCGGTCCTTGGGATGGCCGTACTTCGGGGTCGCGTAGTCGCCGTCGGCCTCGGGGTAGGCGCCGTGCGGCGAGATCGACGTCATGTCCCAGTGGATCCGGGACACGTCGAGGCCGAACGCGGTGATCGCCGCGGCGCCGACCGAGCCGACGACGGCCTCGCAGACCGGGGCGAGCGCGTCCAGCGCCCGACCGACCCGGTCGTCGTTCAACACGTCCGGCGCGAGGCCGAACATCTCCTCGACCGCCCACTGGCGTGCCCACCGTTCGACGTGCAGCAGCGGGGTCGGCGAGGTCAGCCGGTTGGCGACCAGCGCGGCGATCACGTCGCCGTGGGTGGCCCGGTTGACCTTGTCACGCATCGGGGCGAGCCGGTCGATCGTGCCCGCGACATCGAGGCGGGCCAGGTAGTCACGCACGACGGGCAGCGCGCCGAGCGGCTTCTCCACGCTCGGCGGCCCGTAGTCCATCGCGACCGTCACAGCCAGGAACAGTCCCAGACCCGTCACTACCGATCGCGGTCACCCCGACGTGATCCGAACAAGAGATCAAGCAGCTGGCTCATCGCACGCACGCACGTGCGGAAGACAAGTCCAGCTCACGAGGGCCACGGCGCGCCGCGTTCTCCCCGCGTGTTCTGCAGCATCTCGGCGACGAGGAAGGCCAGTTCCAGCGCCTGCCCGGTGTTCAGACGGGGGTCGCAGGCGGTCTCGTAACGGCCGCCGAGGTCGTCTTCCCCGATGAGTTCGGCCCCACCGAGRCACTCGGTGACGTTCTCCCCGGTCAGCTCGATGTGCAGGCCACCGGGGTGGGTGCCCAACGCCTTGTGGACCTCGAAGAAGCCGAAGACCTCGTCGAGGACATCGTCGAAGTGGCGCGTCTTGACGCCGCCCACGTCACGGGTGTTGCCGTGCATCGGATCGCACGACCACACCACTGGCGGCCCGGCGGCGTTGACCTTCTCGATGATCGGGGGCAGCGTGTCCCGGACCCGCTTTGCCCCCATCCGGGAGATCAGGGTGAGCCGGCCGGGGACATGGTCGGGGTTGAGCCGCTCGRCAAGCTCGAGGACCTCGTCCGGGCCAGCCTTCGGCCCGATCTTGCAGCCGATCGGATTGCCCACCCGGGACAGCAGGTCGACGTGGGCACCGTCGAGGTCCCGGGTCCGCTCGCCGATCCAGATCATGTGGGCGGACAGGTCGTACGGGTCGCCGGTGGCGTCCTCGATCCGGGTCAGGGCACGCTCGTACTCCAGCAGGAGGCCCTCGTGACTCGTGAACAGCTCGACCCCGGTCAGCGCGGCGGTCCGATCGAGGTCGATGCCGCAGGCGGCCATGAAGGCGAGGGCACGCTCGATGTCCGTCGCCATCACCTCGTAGCGGCGACCCGCCGCGGAATCCCGCACGAACGCCTTGTTCCACTCGTGGACCTTCGACAGGTCGGCGAAACCTCCGGTGGCGAAGGCCCGCACGAGGTTCAGCGCGACTGCGCTCTGGTGGTAGGCGGCGACCATCCGCATCGGATCGGGCTGCCGCGCGGCGGCCGTGGGCGCGATGTCGTTGACGGCGTCGCCCCGGTAGGAGGGCAGCCCGGTGCTGGCCTCGATGTCCGCGGACCGCGGCTTGGCGTACTGCCCGGCGATGCGGGCGACCTTCACCACCGGCGTGCTCGCGCCATAGGTGAGGACGACCGCCATCTGCAGCAGCGTCTTGACCTTGTCCCGAATCTTGTCGGCGGTGTTCGCCACGAAGGTCTCGGCRCAGTCACCGCCCTGCAACAGGAACGCCTCGCCCCGAGCGACCAGCGCGAGACGGTCGGTCAGGGACCGGATCTCGGGCGCGGTGACCAGCGGGGGGAGGGCCGCAAGCTGGTCATGGGCGGCTCTCAACTCTGCCGGGTCGGGCCAGGACGGCTGCTGCTTGGCCGGAAGGGTCCGCCAGAGATCCAGTACGCTCACCACACCAGGGTACGGCCCAGGTCGAGCTCGAGCGGTCACCATCGCCCGACATCTTCCCGGGAATCGGCGTCTTCCCTTGGACAGACATCCGCCCGGAACTCGGCACCCGGCCCTGGCTCCCGAATCGGGACCGGATCCTGGACCGAAATCAGATCCTGGAGCGGGATCGGTTCCCGGACCGGGATCGGTTCCCGGACCGGGATCGGTTCCCGGACCGGGATCGGTTCCCGGAGCGGATCCGGCCCGACGGCCCGCCCCTCCCCCGGTCAGCCGAAGAAGATCTCGGCCTCGTGGTAGAGCTCCTCGGGCACCGTCTTGAGCTCGCGGGTCGCATCCTGCAGCGGAACCCGGTCGATGCGGGTGCCGTGCAGGGCGACCATCACCCCGAAGTCGCCTTCGTGCACGGCGTCGACGGCGTGCAGTCCGAAACGCGTCGCGAGCCATCGATCGAAGGCCGTGGGCGTGCCGCCGCGCTGCAGATGCCCGAGTACCGTCGCGCGCGCGTCACGACCGGTGCGGGCGCGGATCTCGGTCTCCAGGACCGCCCCGATGCCCTGCAGGCGGACATGCCCGAAGGCATCGACCTCACCCTCCCTGGCGACCAGGGTACCCGTGATCGGGACGGCACCCTCGGCCGCGACGATGATCGGCGCGTAGTGGGTGGCGAACCGGGCTTCGACGAAGGCGCACACCTTGTCGAAGTCGAACGGCCGCTCYGGGATGAGAATGACGTTGGCTCCCCCCGCCATGCCGCTGTGCAGAGCGATCCACCCGGCATGACGGCCCATGACCTCAACGATCAACACCCGGTGATGGCTTTCCGCGGTGGTGTGCAGCCGGTCGATCGCCTCCGTGGCGATGTTGACCGCGGTGTCGAAACCGAAGGTGTAGTCCGTCGCGGAGAGGTCGTTGTCGATGGTCTTGGGCACTCCGACCACGGGCAGTCCCTCGGCGTGTAGTTGGGCGGCCACCCCCAGGGTGTCCTCCCCGCCGATCGCGATGAGCGCGTCCACCTCGGCTGCGGCGAGGTGCTCGCGCACCAGCGCCGGCCCGTCCACGGCGGCGTAGGGATTGGTGCGGCTGGAGCCGAGGATCGTGCCGCCACGCGGGAGGATCCCCCGCACGGCCGCGAYGTCCAAGGGGACCGTCTCGCCGGTCAGCGGCCCTCGCCAGCCGTCCCGGTACCCGACAAAGCTGTGGCCGTAGACGCTCTCTCCCTTGCGCACGACGGCCCGGATCACCGCGTTGAGTCCCGGGCAGTCGCCGCCGCCGGTCAGTACGCCGATCCTCATCCCGAGTCCTCTCGTCGACCGTACACCGCTTTCTCCGGCGGCAGCGTAGCGGGAGAGCCACACTTCAGGACAACAGCGCGGTCACGTGGCGTGGCAATGACGAGGCCGCCACGGCCACGTCATCGACTCATCGGGATGGGTTCGACACGGCGGCGACCTGGGCGCGCAGCGGGGCGAGAACCCGCCACCGGGCGAGGTTGTGCAAGGCGTCGGCGAGCGCATCGTGGGCGTTGGGCGGCGGTGCGGGAAGAACCGGCCGGCCCACTTCCTCCCACAGCTGACGCAGGTCCCGGGTGAAGCGGGGCAGCTGGGCGGGCAGGGCGGTCATCGTGCCGAAGAGCTGGCAGAGCACCACGTGGTCATAGGCCCCGTACCAGGCCCACAGCTCGGGGGCACCGCCCGCGGTCAACAGCGCGGCGACCTCGTCGCGGATTCGGGCCCGCGGCTTCCACGCCTCGTCCGATGGCGACGGCAGCTGGTCGAGGACGTTGCGACGGACCCAGGGCACAGCCCACGACGGGTCGAACTCGGTCGACACGGCATAGTACCGCTGTGTGCCGTCCTCGCTGACGATTCCGACGCTGACCAGATCGAGCCAGTGATGACCGGTGTCGGCGCGTTCGATGAACTCGGTGTCGTAAAAGAAGCGGGTTCCCACCGGCTCAGTCTCCTCCGGCCGAGGTGTCCGCCATGGTCGGCCGCTCGACCGCGGACCACCCCGGGCCGGGGCCCGAGCGCCGGCGCCACGGGCGCAGCAAGGCCCCGAGCAGCAGCGCCGCCAAGGCGGCACCGACCAACGGCAGCAGCCACAGCAGCGGCCCGGAGTACTCCTCCGTGGCGTCATCCCCGGACGCCGCCACCCGCGGACCGTCCGGTCCCGGCGACCGCCCTCCCGCCGGGACGATCGCCGGCGTCGCGCGGCAGCCGGCCGAACCCGCGACGGACGGCGGAGTCACCGCGGGACCGGTCGCCGGAGAGACCCGGACCTCGACCCGGGCGGCGCCGGGATCACTGACGAGGCAGAGCAGACCCGCCCCGGGCGCGGACGTCACCCGCGCCCCGGTGACCTGCACCTGGTAGCCCGTCGGATAGGACCAGGCCGGCACGCTGATCGCGGTCGCCGTGCCGGCAGCGAGGGGCGGCCCGGCCGACGGCGCGGTCCGATAGGCCACCGTCAGCACCCGCGACGCGTCGAAGCGCAACACCTCCGGTACCCCGGCGATGGCCACGGGGTAGGGGCGGACGATGTCCGCGGGCGGGGCGGGCGCCCGGCGTTCGGCGCCGCCGAGCCCGACGGGCGCGGCGGTGCCCACCGTGCCCCCGGTCGGGCTCGGGACGTCGTAGAACCAGCTCAGGCCGAACGCGTCGGCGGAGGCGACGAGACCGCGGACACTGACCGCCGACCCGTCCTTCCAGCCGACCAGGTATCCGGTCGGATCATTGACCGCCACCGTCGATGCGGCGTCGAACGGGGCAGGCCGCTCCCGCCACAGCAGGTGCGCGCCGTCATGCGCGGCCACCGCCGCAACGAGACCCGCACCGCCGCCACCACCATCGGGCACCTCGTAGCCGAGCAGGCCCGGCACATCGCGGAACCGCGTCGCCAACCGTTCGAGCCCCGCGGCGAGGCCGGCGACGGAGGGCACGTAGCCCGCCGAGGAGGGCACGATCCGCAGCGTGACCCGCAACCCGCGGTCGGTGAACATGCGGGTGAGGGCGGCGGCCTGGTCGAGTCCGGGGTCGGCGGGCGTGGTCGCCGCGCCGGCACCGTCGAGGACCGGCCCACCGGAGGTCGCCGGGAAGCGGCCGCCGCTGGCCATCGGGACCGCCAGGCGCACCCCGGTAAATCCGAAGCCGACCCAGGTGTCGATGTCCCCGGCGGTGGGCGTCACCCCGGCCGGCACCGTGATTCCATGCAGGACGACCACCCGGCGATCACTGTCCRTAAGATACGTTCCCGAGCGACCGATCGTATCGGCCGGGGCAGCGCCCACGGACGGTCCAACGGGTCCAGCAGGTGCGGCGGGTCCAGCGGGGGAACCGGCCGCCGAGGCCCCGGGCACCGGGCCCGTTCCCGCGAGGCAGCCGACGATCAGGCCGAGCGCGACCAGAAGTGGACGCCGTCCCGGGAATCGCCGGGGATGTTCGAAGCCGCCGCGACGCCGACCGATCGCCGTCCAGCCAGGAACGCTGTCACCACACACCGGACCATCCTGCCGTGCCCACCGCAAACGGGTCAGACCGCCCGGTCGATCCGGTCTTTGGTGGCACGTGGGTTCGCCGGCGCCGTGACCGGCAGCCCGAGCTGATCCGGAGACCGAGCCGGCGTCGCCGCCCCAGGGGAACCCGGCGCTGTGCCGGTGGACGCCGGGGAGACCGATGCCGTGCCAGTAGACGCCGCGGCCGCCCCGGCAGCCGCCTGTGCCCGGGCGGCCGCGAGCTCCTCCTTGGCCCGCTTCGCGTACAGGTCCACGTACTCCTGGCCGGACAGGGCCATCAGCTCGTACATGATCTCGTCGGTGACCGAGCGCAGGACGAAACGATCATCTGCCATGGCCGCGTAGCGGCTGAAGTCGAGCGGGCGGCCGATGCGGATGCCGACCCGACGGATCTTCGGCACCAGCTGGCCCGGCGGCTGAACCTCGAAAGTCCCGATCATCGCCACGGGGATGACCGGGACCCCGGCCTCCAGCGCCAAGCGCGCGACACCGACCTTGCCGCGGTAGAGCCGGCCGTCCGGGGATCGGGTGCCCTCCGGATAGATCCCGAGCAGGCGGCCCTGGCGGAGCACCCGGACCCCCGAGCGCAACGCGCCCTCGCTCGCCTTGCCGCCGCTGCGATCGATCGGGATCTGGCCGACGCCGCTGAAGAACACCCGCTTGAACCACCCCTTGACGCCCGCCTCGGTGAAGTAGTCGCTCTTCGCCAGGTAGGTGACACGGCGGGGGACGACCAGCGACAGGAAGAGGTGGTCCAGGAAGGAGAGATGGTTGCCGGCGAGGATCGCGGGCCCCTCCAGGGGGATGTTCTCCGCCCCCTCGACCCAGGGACGCCAGAACAGTCGCAGGACAGGTGTCAGGAATACCTTGACCACCCAGTAGAACAAGACAGCTCCCACCTGGTCACCGCCGCACGACGACGGCCCGCCGGGGGCGCCCGTGGCCAGTCGCCCGTCTTCATCCGCCGACGCCGATCACACCTGGCCCGAACCTCCCACGAACCGACCGGCCGGTCGGGCACCGGGGCGCACGCCGCCGGTCCACGACCCGCGGCCTCGTCGGGGTCCGCCACGGAGACCCCGACGATCCTTGCGACCCCACCGCGCCGGGTCGCCCAGGGCCGGGTCGCCAGGATGATGGGCTTGTTCGAGCCTAAGGAGAGGTCATCACGACGTCCACCGAACGGGGTCTACCCCGCTCGGCGTGTCATTCTCCGGTGCCGGCCAGGAAACCTGACGGCGGGCCCCCAACCCCCCGCGGACCGCGCCTCGATCCCGATGTCCCGCGCGCGTGGCCACCCATCACCGATATCATCAGGCGGAGACTTTCCGTCCGGCGGCTTCTGCGCAGCGATGTTGCGCAGCGATGTTGCGCAGCGAGTGAGACACGCACGACCGTGGCCTCAGCCCGCGGACCGTGCGAGCATGCGTTTACCGGCGTTTTCCCTCCGCGCGTCGCCGGACCCGCATCGCGGCATACGGGCGGGCGCGCGAGGCACGAAGGGCGGATCACGATGGCGGGTGTCACCGGTGCGGCCGTCCTCCCGGGCGCGGAACCGTTCGAGTTCGAGGGTGGGTCGGTCGGCGTGCTGCTGGTCCACGGGTTCACCGGCTCCCCGGGCAGCATGCGGCCCTGGGGCGAGTACCTCTCCGCAGTCGGACTGACAGTCTCGTGCCCGCTGCTGCCCGGYCATGGCACCCGCTGGCAGGACATGGTGCCCACTACCTGGCCGGACTGGTACGCTACGGCGGAGACCGCGTTTCTGCGGCTGCGGACCACCTGCGAGCAGGTCTTCGTCATGGGGCTGTCGATGGGCGGGACCCTGGCCCTGCGGCTGGCCGAGCAGCACGGCGGGGACCTCGCCGGCCTCGTCACGGTGAATCCCAGCCTCACCACCGACCGGTGGCACGCGGCGTTCGCCCCGCTGCTGAGCCGGGTGATCCCCGCCGTGCCTGGCGTGGCTGGCGACRTGAAGGCCGAGGGCGTGCCCGAGGTCGGTTACGACCGGGTACCCCTGCGCCCGTTCGCGTCGCTGCGCCAACTGTGGGCGGTGACCCGGCCGGAGCTCGGTCGGATCGTCTGTCCGGTCCTCACCTACCGCAGCGTCGTCGACCATGTGGTGGAAGCCAGCTCCGGCGCGATTCTGCTGGCCGGGCTGCGCGCCCCGGCCGAAGAACGACTGTTGGAGAACAGTTACCACGTCGCGACGCTCGACAACGACCGAGAAACGATCTTCGACGGAAGTCTGGAATTCGTCCGGCGGCACGCGCCACGCGCGCTCGTGCCCGACGCGCCCTGCGGCGATGACTGAGCGGTCACCGGGTTCAGGACCCGGCGAGCACCGGCCCTCGCCGGCGGACGGCGCCGCGCCCGAGGGGGCTCCCCTCGGCGGGCCGGGCGGCGCCCCCGCCGGTGGCGGTGGCACCTCCGCGAACCGCGAGGAGCCGACCGGCGGCGGATCCACGCCCGGTGCCGCGCCCACGGCCGGCCGGGGTGGCGGCGGTCTCGACGGCGACAGCGACGGATCCGCGACAACCGCGGGGGGCGACGCACCGCGGCCCTCCCCGCGCTCCCAGAAAGCCGACGACGCCGCGTTCTTCGAACTCATCGCGCGCTTCGACGAGGAGCCCGAATCCCACCGGTGGCCGGCTGCGGAGGATCTGGACGACACCCGCCGCCCCACTGTGATCATCCTACGTCCGCCGTTCGAGCCGGCTGCTCCGCCCGTGTCGGAGGACCGGACCGAACCCGGGCTCGACCAGTTGCCGTTCCCGTCCGCGGGCGGCGAGGGCGGCCGACGGGGACGCGGCGGCACCGAGGACCTCGTCGTCGACCTCGGCGATCTGCCGGGTTCCGGCCAGCTCCCGGAGGGTCTGGACGACCCGGATCTGGATCCGGATCCGGATCTGGACCCGGACGGCGAGCACTACGAGCCGCCACCCCCGCCACCGCTGCCACGGATCAGGCCCGTGACACGCTGGGCGCTCGGTTCGATCGCCCTCGGTGTGATGTTCCTCGTCGTTCCGGACCTGATCGACTTCAACCAGTCCCGAACCCAGAACGTCGCCGGGGTTCTGCTGATCCTCGGCGGGGTCGGCACGCTGGTCGCGCGGATGGGAGACCGTCCGCCCACGGACTTCGACGGCCCCGACGACGGCGCGGTGGTCTGAGCGCGGCGTGGCAGCCGTCGTACCGGCACCGAGATGGAAGGGCGTGGGGCGTGCAATATCACGAAAAGGTCGAAGTCCACGGACATCTCATGGATACGGGCGTGCTGGCCCGGGTTCTCGATGACGTGCTGGACTATGGCGGTGACTATCGGGTCGTTCGTATCGACCTGGGGYGCAGCCACGATGACGAGTCCCACGCGGTCATCACGGTGGGGGCCGACTCACCGAGTCAGCTCATGCGCATTCTGATGYGGATCCAGGTCCAYGGCGTGAACAAGATCGAGTCTGGCACGGCCCGGTGYGAGCCGGCCGACCGCGACGGCGTCTTCCCCCCGGACTTCTACTCCACCACCAATCTGGAGACCGTCGTCCACCTCGACGGCCAGTGGGTGCCGGTGGAGCATCCCGAGATGGACTGCGGCCTGGTGGTCTCGCACGGCCGGGTGCGAACGGTACCGGTCACCGACGTGCGCGCGGGAGACATGATCGTGTGCGGCGTGGACGGGGTGAAGGTCGTCCTGCCGGTCACCRCCCATTCCAGCCGGATCTACGAGGAGTACGAATCCCTGGCCGCCCCGCTGCCGAGCTCCACCCAGCCGCAGGCGGTCCTGGTCCGGGCGATCGCCCGCCAGATCCGCGAGGTGAAGGCCGAGGGCTCGCAGGTGCTCTGGGTGGCGGGTCAGGCGGTGGTGAGCACCGGAGCCGGGCCGGCGYTGGTCGCCCTCGTCGGGGCTGGCTATGTCGACGTGCTGTTCGCCGGCAACGCGCTGGCGACACTCGACGTGGAGGCTGCCCTCTACGGATCGCCGCTGGGGCTCGGGCCGCTGCGCAGCGGCCGGGTGCAGCGCGGCAGCGAGCAGCACATCCGCGCGGTCAACACGATCCGCCGGGAGGGATCCATCCGGGCCGCCGTGGAGTCCGGCGTGCTCACCCAGGGGATCATGCACGCGATGGTCAAGGCCAACAAGACCTTCGTGCTCGTCGGATCGGTCCGCGACGAAGGCCCGCTGCCCGACGTCCACACCGACGTCCTGGCAGGCCAGCGGGCGATGCGCGCCGCGCTACGGGGGGTGGCGTTCGCCCTCATGATCGCCAGCGCCCAGCACTCCGTGGCCACCGGCAACATCCTGCCGGCCTCGGTCCCGGTGGCCTGCGTGGACGTCAACCCCTCGACGGTGCACGCCCTCATCGAACGCACCAGCGCGCACGCGGTCGGCGTCGTCGCCGACACCGGGCTGTTCCTCGAGGAGCTCGCCGCCGAACTGGTACCCGACTACCGGGCCTCCCCCGCGTAGCGGCTTCGCCGCGACGCGGGGACCCCTGTCACAGGGCGCCGTACGGGGTCTCCGCCGAATCGCCTTCGGCGACCCTCCTGGGATCGCCGTGGGGGTCGGGTCAGAACCGGGCGAGGTCGGCCGCGCCTACGAGGCCCGCTTGGGATCCGAGCTCGGCGATGACGATGTCCGGCTCGGAACGGTAATCCCGCCCGGGCATAGCGGCCAGGAGGCTCTGCCGGGCCGGGCCGAGCAGCAGCTCGCCGGCGTCGGAGACGCCGCCGCCGATGACGAAGCGGTTCGGGTCGAGCGCGGCGACCAGYGTCGCCATGCCCTCGCCGAGCCAGTGGCCGATCTCGGTGAAGCACCTGATCGCCGCCGGGTCCCCCTTGCGCGCCGCCTCGGTGACGTCCGGGCCGGTCAGCGCGTCGACGCCACCGCCGCAATGCTCCAGCATGGGCACGGCCGCACTCGGATCCACGGTGGCGATGTTCTTCGCCAGCCGGACCAGCGCTCGCCCGCTCGCATACTGTTCCCAACACCCTCTGTTACCACAACCGCACGGATACCCGTCGGGTACCACCCGCATGTGACCCATCTCGGCGCCGATACCGGACGCGCCCCGGTAGAGCTCACCGCCCAGGACGATGCCGCTGCCGATGCCGGTTCCCACCGTCAGGCAGACGAGGTCACGCCGGCCACGGCCGGCCCCGAAACGGTACTCCGCCCAGGCCATCGCGTTGGCGTCGTTCTCCACGACGACGGGCAGGCCGATGCGCCCCCCGACCTCGTCGCGCAGGGGTTCGTCGCGCCAGGCGAGGTTCGGTGCGAACAGGACGCGGGRCCGGTCCGAGTCGACCCACCCGGCCGCGCCGATGCCGACCGCGCGCACGGCGTGGTCGGCACTGAGCTCCGCGACGACGCTGGCGATGGTGTCCGCGACCTCGGCGGCCGAATGGCCCGGGGTGGGCCGACGCAGGGAAGTGATGATCGTCCCCGCACCGTCCACGACGCCGGCGGCGACCTTCGTCCCGCCAACGTCGATGCCGATCGTCAGGCCCTCCATCCGGTTCTCCGCCGGCAACGGGCCGGGGGCCGCGCCGGCACGCTCGGCGCGCGGAACCGTCAAGCTGCCCGGAATATCCAGGTTCTTCGAACTATCAGGAGTAGCGATGCTCACGTGATATCGATCCTCTGCACGCGGGGTCTAAGCGCGGTGGCTGGTTGGGTGCCGGTGGTGTCCCCCGGCCATGGATGATCTCCGGATGCGGGGCGCGCCGTCTCGCGCCGTCGCGGCGTGGCGGGCCCGGGAGCGCCCTCCCCACCGGCACCGAGGGCGGCGCGGAACGCCGCGGTCAGGGATCCGGCCGCCGCGAGGAGATGGCCAACCACCTCGGGGCGGTCGCCAGCGAGGCTCGACAGGAGCCGGCACAGTGGGCACACGGCGCAGGGCCAGGTGTGATCCGCGGGTCCCGGCGCCGGATCCGCCTGGGGATCGGGCATCGCCGCCGCATCGTCGGCAGCGGGTCCCGCCGCCGACGATGCGGCGGGACCGGGATGCCCGGCGGGACCGGGGGGCAGATGCGAGGCGGCCCAGTCCCGCAGGGCGTCAGCGAGCAGGGCGGCTTCGACCGCGAGCGACCCGCGGCCGGGCAACGCGGACGGGTCGGGGGGAGGCGTGCCGGGGGGAGGCGTGGTGAAGTCGGGCCCAGCGCCGGCGGGCCGGCCCGGGGTGGACCGCTGCGTGGTCATACCCGCACCCACTGCCGCGGGTCCGGAACGAACGAGACGACCAGCCGGTCGTCACGCAGCCGGGCGGTGCTCACGTCGCAGCGACGCAACGCCGCGGGCAGCGGAACAGCCCGCCGGTACGACCCCACGGTCACCACCAGGTCATCACCCAGCCGGGCCAGATCGATCTGGGAACTGTCGACGAACGGCAGGCCGAAGGACAGCGCGAACCCGTCCTCGGTGCGTTCCACCCGCGGCTGGCCGCTCGGGCCGATGAGCGGCTCCCCGAGAACACTCCCCGGATCGAGCTCACCGTAGGTCGCCGCGCCGAAAGCGGCCAGCTCCTCCAGGCCGATCGGTTCGCCCGCCCGGTAGCCGACCGGGAGGACCGGGGTGGGCATGAAGGCCGCGGTGATGTCGGCGAGCTGCTCGCGGTGAACGGCGGCCCACCCCGCCCGCCAGGCGTCCGCGTTCGCCGGCGGAAAGATCCGGTTGACGACGACGCCGTCCAGAGTGAACCCGTGCAGCGACAGCGCCGTAAAGCTGCCGCGGGCCGCGGCGAGCGCCGAGCTCTCGGGGGTCGCCACCAGCCGGACGCTGGTGGTGGCGTGGTCGGTGAGGATCGCGCGCAGGTCGACCGCCGCCCGGTGCAGGCGGGAGACGGTGTCGTAGGCGGGGGCCGCCAGCGCGCTCCACCGCCCGCCGAGCGCCGCCGCCCAGCCGAAACCGGGTCGCAGCCAGCGCGCGAAGGCACCGTCGGGCGGCAGCAGCCGGCGGCAGTACCACGACAGCGTCTCGGGAAAGGCCAGCAGCCGCACCAGCGCCGCCGCCGGGCCTCCGTCGACCACCACCAGGTCGTAGTTCTCGCTGGTGAGACCGTCGCGCAGTTCGAGCAGCGTCAGGGTCTCGACGGCCCCCGGCAGGAAGGCCAACTCCTCCAGGTCGAACGGATCGACGTTGATGGCCGGCCAGGTGCCCGCCAGCACCTCGCGTACGGCCGGCCACCGGGTCTCGACCGCGCGGCGCAGGTCGACCTGCTGGCCGTGCAACCCCGGTTCAAGCTCGGTCGGCTCGGCGCCGATCGGGTGGTCGAGCGCGCCGGCGAGCCCCGCGGCCGGGTCGACCGACAGCACGAGGGTCCGGTGACCCCGTTGGGCGGCGAGGATCGCGGTCGCCGCCGCCACCGTGGTGGTACCGCCGCCGCCCTTCCCCGTGAAGAGCACACACCGCACGTGCGCTCAGCTCTCGACGTACTTCTTGAGGTCCTTGAGAGCGGCCTCCACGATGCCGCTCTGCACCTTCCGCCGGAGCAGACCAGGAATCTTGATCTTCGTCTCGGCGGTGAGGTCGTAGGTCACCTCGGTGCTACCGTCACCCAGGTCGCGCAGGGTGTAGCTGCCGTCCTGCGATGACATCGCCTGGCCCTCGACCATGCTCCAGACGACCTGATCATCGCCCTTCCAGGTGTACTCGTTGACGAACTCGTCCTTGATGACGACGGCGTTGATCCGAAACCGGGCGCGCCGGGGACGGCCGTCCGGGCCCACATCGAGGATCTCGGCCTCCTCGATCTGGCCGATCCAGGTCGGATACGCGGAGATGTCGGCGATCGCCCCCATCACCGCGGCGGGCCGGGCGTTGATGACGATCGTCGATCGGGCGTGGTCCGCCATGGCAGACAGCACCTCCACATTCTTCGAGCGCGGCTGAAGAGCACGGCGTCGCCGGCCCACCGGCAACCCGGATCTCTCCGGGGCCCGGGAACAATCCCCGACCGATCGCCTGAGGCTACCGGAACACCGAGCGCGCCCGGCCGAGCGRCCGGCTACCACTCAAGAACGAAGGGCGTCCCCCGAGCATGGAAATGTCCGACGTTCACGCAGCGTGTGCCGTCGATCTCCAGGCTGGCCGTCAACGGCTGGTGCACATGCCCGAAGAGCACGTAGCGCGGCCGGGTCGCGTGAATGGCTTCGAGGATCGCCACACTGCCGCGCTCGAAGCGGCGTGCCTCGATGTCGTAGACCAGCTCGGGGATGTGCGGGGGGATGTGGCAGCACAGGACGTCGACCTCGCCCACCGCGGCGACCTTGGCGGCGAAGGCGTCGTCGTCAATCTCGTAGGGGGTGCGCATCGGGGTCTGTAGCCCCCCGCCGACGAAGCCGAACCGCAACCCCCCGATCGTGGTGGTCTGCCCGTCCAGCAGGGTGACGCCGTCGCGCAGGTACTCGGGATACAGGTGCGGCAGATCGACGTTGCCGAAGGTCAGGTAGGTCGGGGTCGGGAACGCCGCGAACAGCGCCTCGTACTGACGGCGGATGGCCGCCTCCACGATCTGCGTACGGTCCCCGCCCAGGCTCGCCCACAGCGTCCGGGACCATTCCCGGGCCTCGTCGAACCGCTGGGCGTTACGCAACTCGATCATGCGACCCACGGCCTCGGCGCCGAACAGGTCGCCCATGATGCCCCGGCCGTGATCGTGGTAGTCGATGAAGAGGATGAGATCACCCAGACACACGAACGCGTYGGCCCCCTCGCCCGCCGCCGCCAGCGCATCCGCCCGCCCGTGCACGTCGCTGACCACGTGGACCCGCATGGCTGGAAGCTTAGGCGCCGACAGGGGTCCGTCGCCCCTACTCGAACGGTCCATCCGGCCGATGAGGGATGCCGTGCGGATCCCGGGCATATCTCAGGACGTATCCCCGGCGGTCGCGCTCACCGGCGACGATCACCGGCCGGACACCGTCGAAGGGAACCCTTTGCACCCCGCAAGGTCGCAAACCGCCTGCCCGGAGGCTAACGTCTGATGCCCTGGCCTGGCCTTCCGTTCTTCCGTTGTTCCGTGCTTCCGTTGTTCCGTGGCGTCGTCCTCCGGCGCGCACAAGCCATCTGGTAGGAGTAGCAGTGCGCGAGTACACCTCCCCGCCCCTGGTCACCATCGCCGACGATGCGACCCTGACGGACGCCGTGTTCCGCAACGCGGCGGCACATCCGGACAGTACGCTTATCCAACACAAGATCGACGACGAGTTCGTCGGCATGACCGTCCGCGAGTTCCACGATCACGTCGTGGCCACCGCCCGGGGCTTCATCGCCCGCGGGGTGCGGCCCGGGGACCGCGTCGGTCTGGCGAGCCGGACCCGGTTCGAGTGGACGATTGTCGACTACGCGGCGTGGCTGGCCGGAGCCGTCTGCGTGCCGATCTACGAGACCTCCAGCCCGGGCCAGATCGAGTGGATCCTGCGGGACGCCGGCGTCGAGGTTCTCGTGGTCGAAAACGACGAGCTCGCCGAGCGGGTCGCACAGATACGCGACGGCGTCCCCGCGCTGCGGGAGGTCCTCGTCATCGAGCACGGGGCGCTGGCCGGTCTCGCCGTGGACGGCGCAGGCATCGCGCCGGAGCGGCTGACGGCGGCCCGGGCGTCCGTCAACGCCGACAGCCTCGCGAYGATCATCTACACCTCGGGGACCACCGGCCAACCGAAGGGCTGCGAGATCACCCATCGCGCCCTGCTGTTCACCGCCGAGGCGGCCATCGCCACGCTGCCCGAGCTGTTCGCGCCCGGTGCGTCCACACTGCTGTTCCTCCCGCTGGCGCACGTTTTCGCCCGCATGCTCCAAGTGGGCGTGGTCCAGGGGGCGTTCACCCTCGCCTACACCCCGGACTCGCGGACCCTGCTGCCCGATCTCGCCAAGGTACGCCCGACCTTCCTGCTCTCCGTGCCCCGGGTGTTCGAGAAGGTGCACGCCGGGGCACGCCACAAGGCGCACGCCGAGGGCAGGGGTTGGATCTTCGACGCCGCCGAGAACACCGCGGTCGCCTACAGCCGGGCTCTCGACGGCGGCGGCCCCGGCCTGCTCCTGCGGCTGCGGCACCGGCTGTTCGCCGCGCTGGTCTACGGCAAGCTCCAGGCTGCGCTCGGTGGGCGGGCCCGCTACGCGGTCAGCGGCGGGGCGCCGCTGGGTGAACGCCTCGGCCACTTCTTCCGCGGGATCGGGTTCACGGTGCTCGAAGGCTACGGTCTGACCGAGACCAGCGCGCCGGCCGCGGCGAACCGGCCGGGCAACGTCCGCATGGGCACCGTCGGCCAGCCCTTTCCTGGCGTGACGATCGCCATCGCCGATGACGGGGAGATCCTCATCCGCGGTCCCCTGCTGTTCCGCGGCTACCGCAACAACGAGCTCGCGACGAAGGAGGCGCTCGACGCCGAGGGCTTCCTGCACACCGGCGACCTCGGCGACCTCGACGCCGACGGCTTCCTGCGGATCACCGGCCGCAAGAAGGAGCTGCTGGTCACCGCCGGTGGGAAGAACATCGCACCGGCGCCACTGGAGCACATCATCCAGTCCCATCCCCTGGTCAGCCAGGCGATGCTGATCGGGGACCGGCGGCCCTTCGTCGCCGCCCTCGTCACGCTCGATCCCGAGGCGTTCGACCGGTGGCGGTCCTCGGCGGRCAAGCCGGCCGGCGCGACGGTTGCCGACCTGATCGACGACGCCGGCCTGCGCACCGAGATCCAGAATGCGATCGACGCCGCGAACGCGACAGTGTCGCATGCCGAGAGCATCAAGAAGTTCGCGATCCTGCCGCAGGACTTCACGGTGGAGACCGGCGAGCTCACCCCGAGCCTGAAGGTGCGCCGCTCGCTGGTGCTCGACCGGTTCAGCCAGGCGGTGGAGGACATCTACGCTACCCCGCGCTAACCGTCCGGGCCGGCGAGCAGCGTGCGCAGGTCCTGCGCGAGGACGTCCCACCGCCAGCGCAGCTCGACCCACGCCCGCCCCGCGGCACCCATCGACGCCGCCCGGTCGGGGTCGGCAAGAAGATCACCGATGGTCGTCACGACCTGCGCCAGATCGGTACCGTCGATCACGATGCCGGTGTGCTGGTGCAGGACGGCGTCGGGGGAACCCCCACTGCGGCCGGCCACCACCGGCAGGCCGGTCGCCGACGCCTCGAGGAAGACGATGCCGAGCCCCTCGACCTCCAGGCCGGCGAGGCGGGAGCGGCAGGGCATCGCGAACACATCGCCCGCCGCATAGTGCGCCGGCAGTTCCTCCCACGGCACCGAACCAGTCATGATCACATGCTCGGCGACGTCGTTCTCCCGGGCGAGCCGTTCAAGGTCACCCCGCCGGGGACCGCCGCCGACGATCAGCAGCGCGGCGTCCGGTACGCGGCTCCGTACCATGGGCAGCGCCCTGATCAGCATGTCCTGGCCCTTGCGGGCGACCAGCCGGCTTACGCACACCACCACCCGGCGGCCCGTCAGCCCGTGGCGCCGGCGCATCTCCTCGCGCCCGTGACCGGGATGGAACAGCGAGGGGTCGACTCCGCTGGGCAGCCGGGCGAAGGTGGGATGGCCGCCGAAGGCGGGCCGGATCCGGGCCCGGGTGTAGTCGGTCAGATAGGTGATGACGTCGGCCGCGGTGCCGATGCTGTGCAACGCCTGACGCGCCCCCGGCAGCGCCGCCCAGCCGACCTCGTGACCATGGGTGCTCGCGACCATCCTGCGCATGGCCGTGTCGCGGCGCAGCCGGGCTCCAAGCAGCCCGAGCGGTGCCGCGGCGCCGAACCACATCGTGTCGCATCCCTCCGCCCGGGCGATCTCTCTGGCTCGGCGCAGGACGTCCGGTGTCGGCAGCATTAGCGACGTGGTGTGCCGCACGACCGGGAAGTTCTGTTCGGCGTCGAAGGCGGCGGCGTTCTTCCAGGCCGGGGCGTAGACGACGATCTCGCCCTCGGGCAGCCGCGAGGCGAAGTTGTGCACGTAGGCCTGGATCCCGCCGGGACGGGGCGGGAAATCGTTCGTGACGGCCAGCACGCGCATCCGCTCATATTCTCCCACGGTCCCACCGCGTTTTCCCACGGCCCCACCGACGCCCGCGCCGGAATCCCCCGGCCGGGCGGGCTAGCCGGCGCGGCGACGCCGCGGCGTCTGGTCCGGCCGCGGCGCCTGGTCCAGCAGGGCCGTCCGCACGTCGGCGAGCGGGGGCAGCAGACCGGCGTCGGCGAGCAACCGCAATGCCTCGAGCTCCTCGGCGTCCCAGCCGACGGGCGGGCCCGACGCCGGGAGCAGGACGGTCATCATGCAGCCGGCGCACCTGACACCACGGGCGGTGCAGGAGTCACAGTCGATCAGCATCGTGCGCACCTTCCGGATCCGAACCGGTGGAGGTCGGCGACGACAAACAATCCGAGCACCGATCTCCCGACTTCACCGACGGTAAGTCCAGGGTCCGACAATTCTCGGCGGACAAGTCCCGCCCGGCGAAAGTCCCGCCCGGCGGATCCCCTACCGGTCGAGGCGGGCCAGCAGAGCGGCCGAGGGCACCGCCCGGGCTCCGGCTGCGACGCAGTTCTCCGCGACCTCCCGGTCGGAGGTGATGACGAAGACCGGGCGGCCTTCCGGTTCCATCCGCGCCAGCCGGACGATCTCCTCGTCAGCGAGCTGCCCGGGCCGGCTGAACAGCACGCGCACCCCCCGAGGCATGGCGACACCCACCGGCCGGGCCACGACGGCGGTGGCGTCGAAGACGACCGTGACCTCGCTGTCGGGATTGCGGCCCGCGAGCGCACCGAGTCCGGACAGCAGCCGCTCACGCTGGGCCTGCAGGGTGAGGCGGCCGTAGCCCCGCTTGGTCACGTTGTACCCGTCGATGATCAGATGGACCCCGGGGACGGCCAACACCTCGTCGATCAGGGAGGGGTCGTCGTCCGGCCGCCCGCGGGCCCCGACGAACGCCTGCGGGCCGTTACTCGGACCGGCTCCGCCGCGAGCGATGAGATCCGCGGGCCTCGCGACCATCGTCGGGAGGTCGAGTTCGCGTCGCAGGCCGTGCGCCGAGGCGATCAGGGTGTCAAGTAGAACGCGCAACCGGGCGTCATCGACGCTGCGGGACTCGCGGCTGTCCCGGCGGGTGGAGGCGAGCGCGCTCTCCAGCTCCGCCACCCGGCCGCGCAGCCGCCGGGTCTCCGCCTCGGCATCCCGACTGGCGGCCAGGGCGGCGTTCCGGGCCGCCTCGGCCGCGGTCAGGGCCTCCCGCGTGGCCTGCTCGGCCTGCCGGATCCCGGCAGCGGACGAGCGCAGCCGCCGGCGAGCCTCGTCCGCCTCCGCCCGGGCCGCCTGCAGCTGCTCGCGCAGTTCCTCCTGCTCGGCCGCGGCGATGCGCTTGCTCGTCTCGAGTTGTTCGGTGAGCCGCAGTATCGTCCGCCCGGCCTCGTCAACCTGGCTGCGGGCCGCCGCCTCCGACGTGGACGCCGCGGCGACCTGGACCAGCTCCTGCCAGCCGGAGACCCGCAGCAGGTACGCGACCGCGGCGATCTTCTCGGGGGGCGCCGCGGGCGGCGGTCCGTMCGGCGAGCTGACGGCTTCGACAAGCTCGGGATGATGACGGTGGATCCACTCGGCGACCCGGCCGCGGAACACGTCACCGTCCACCGCCGCGGCCAGCGGGACGGCCCCCTGGCGGACACGGCGGGAGGGCTTGAAGCGGCGCACCGCGACCAGCGACGGCGGGACCTGCGACTCGGGAAGATCCGCCAGCGTCCGCTCGGCGAACTCGACGACATGCGCACGCACCGGCGCCGGAAGCGGCTCACGCATGCGGCGAACCCGAGGGTGGCGACGAAATGTCCGTCATCACGCGCACGACGGAAAAACTGGGCGGGCCGTATCTCCAACGGCTCGTCCAACCGGCCAGACAGCAAGGCACGCGGGACTCCGGAGCCGATGGGGAGAACGATGACAGTACAGCTTATCGGGAGAGCTCAGGGCACTCACAGCCGCTACCGGCCGGATCGGTACGTCGCGGCCTACGGCTGGGCGGTCATTGTCTTAGGTGAAAGTCGGCTTATGTAGCCTCGCGAGGCGCGCCCCTTATGCTCGATTTCTTCCGAACGCGGCCCTGGCTGCGCCTGAGAGGATCATCGTGACCGACCAGAACCCGCCTCACCAGCCCCCCAGCGGTGACGGGAGCCAGGAGGCGTGGAGGCAGCCGAGTGATCCCTGGCACCAGCCCGCGGACGCCGGCAGCACCCCCACCTCCGGTTCGTCCTCTACTCCCCCGGCGGCCCCGGTCCCATCGTGGGGAGCGCCCCAGCCCGGYCAGCCGAACCAGCCCGACTCGGAGGAGACACGCCTCGCCTGGCCAGGCACCGCCCCACAACCGGGTGGGCAGCAGTGGGGCGGGCAGCCCGGCGGCCCGCAGCACCCCGGCGCCCCACAGCACCCCGGCGCCCCACAGCACCCCGGCGCCCCACAGCACCCCGGCGCCCCACAGCACCCCGGCGCCGCGCCAGGGTGGGGACAGCCCGGCGAACGGCAGGGCTGGGGACAACCGGGCGGCTGGCAACAGCCGGACCATCCCCCGGCCGCGGCTGCCGGGCCCTACCAGGGTGGGAGTGCCCCATACCCGGGGACGGTCGGCTACCAGGGCGCTCCCGACGCCTACCAGAGCCCCCCGGGGGCTTACCACAACCTCCCGGGGGGCTACCCGCCGCCCGGCGGCTGGCAGCAGGGCAGCCCGCTGCCTCCGCCCCGGCAGCGGGCCAATCCGCTGTTCATCATCGTGCCCCTCGCCGTGGTCGCCGCCATCGTGCTCGGTGTCGTGATCGCCCTCGCGGTGCGCGGCGGTGACGGCACCGAGATCGCCTCCCCGCCGGCCCCGACGGTGACCGTGCCCGACCTCCCGAACACCACTGCGACCGCGACCGCGACCGCCCCGACCGCGACCGCCCCGAACGCGACCGCCCCGAACGGAGTGCCGAACTGCGTTCCGGTGACGCCACAGCACGCGCCGGCGGCCGGCACCGCGACGATCGGCGGGTCCGGCACCGCCGTCGGCCGGGCCACCTCCTCGGTCAGCGACTTCGAAGCCAGGGTCACCCTCAACAGCGTCTGCTCCACCACCGGCAAGGTGACCCAGTACGGCGACGCGCCCACCCAGGGGGCCTACTACGTCATTAACGTGACGGTCGAGGTGAGCCGCGGGTCGACGTCCGCCTCGCCGTCCGACTTCTACATCCAGACCTCCGACGGCACCCGGTACGACGGCAGCTACGAAAACGTCGCGCCACGGCTGTCGGTGTCGACTCTCAAGGCCGGGCAACGGGTCCGGGGCAACATCGTCATCGATGCGCCGCCCGGGCACGCCATCCTGAACTGGGAACCGCTGTTCGCCGTCGATCCGCCGAAGTTCCAGCTCTGACCGCCGCGCACCCCTACGAACCGCTGAAACCGCCAGAACCCCTGAAACCGCCAGAACCGCGCCAGACCGGTACCCGGCTCAGCCGAGGGCGGCGCGGATCCGCTCGGCCACGGCATCGAGCTCGGCCGAGTCGGGGTTGTGGTCGGCGAGCCTGAAGTCGATCTGCGTCTCGTCCTCGATCGGCAGGAGATGCACGTGGACGTGCGGGACCTCCAGCCCGGCGACGAGCGCGGCCACCCGCCGAGGTCGGAAGGCCGCGTCGATGGCGCGGCCCACCGTCGCCGCGGCGCTCCACAGCGCGGTCTGGAGGTCATCGGGTAGATCGATCCAGTGGTCGATCTCGGTGCGGGGAACAACCAGGGTGTGTCCCGGCCGGATCGGCGCGATCGTCAGGAACGCCACCACATGCTCGTCGGAGTAGACGATGCGACCGGGAAGCTCGCCGTTGATGATCCGGGTGAAGACGCTCGGCATGGGTGCGACCCTATCGACCGGGTCGTCCGGCACGTGACGACAGCACCCGATGGCCGATGGCCGTTCACCCGGCCGTCGAGCTGTCACGTTTTCCGCTGGGCGCGCCGGGAGTCCGGCCCCGCGGGAGTCCGGCCCGCCGGGGTGTCAGACGAAGGGGCGCGCAAATCCCGCTGGCCCAACCGTCATCACCCGGAACTCATTACCCTCCGGATCCTTGAGAACGTATCCGCTCTCCCCGTCGTCGTCGTACCGGGATACCCGGCGGGCACCGAGGGTCGACAACCAGCCGATCACACGCTCCGCGTCGACGGCGTAGAGATCCAGATGAAGCCGGTTACGGCCGGCATTGCGCTTCGCCCCGGGCCTGAGAAGGAGCTTGGGTCCCGCGCCGGCCGGGTGACGCAGGATCGCCCCGTCGTCACGCCGGCTCACCTCGTATCCCAATGCGGCGGACCAGAAGCGCACCATCACGTCAACGTTCAAACAGTCGACCGCGACCCGCGCCACTCGAATGCCGTTCGTCTCGAACCATGCCACCTGGGCATGATTCCGCATTCGACGCACGCAGGCCTGCCGAGTGGGCCGCACGCTTGAGCGCACGCCCCGACAGAAGCACCAGACTGCCCCGACGGGACCATGAACGGGACAACCGCGGAGAATTTCGTGGCCAATACCGGCCCGTGGCACACCCGGCACCCTACGGAGCAGGTAGCGTTAGTCGTTTTCCACCGGCCCGCGACCCGGAACCTCCATGACCCGGAACCTCCATGACGACGTGCGGCGAGGCGGACCTGCTTTCGCATCCGGGTCCGCGGACGATCCCGGGCGCAAAACTGTCGGGGGTGGGACCTACCGTGACGCCGTGCGCCCAGATCCCGCCCCGGACCGTCCCCGGCCGCCCCGACAGGGCAGGCTGGATGATCTCGGTCGTCCGTTGGCGGACGTGACCTTCGTCGTGTTCGACCTGGAGACGACGGGCACCTCCCCGGGACGCGACGAGATCACCGAGATCGGCGCGGTCCGGGTCCGCGGCGGCCGGATCCTCGCCGAGATGGCCACCCTGGTCCGGCCGGGCGTCGGCATCCCTCCGATGGTCTCGGTGCTCACCGGCATCACCGACGTGATGGTGGCGACGGCGCCGCCGGTCACGCAGGTGCTGCCTACCTTCCTGGAGTTCGCCCGCGGCGCCGTTCTCGTCGCCCACAATGCCCCGTTCGACCTCGGCTTCCTGCGCGCCGCCGTCGAGCTCTGCGGCTATCCGGTACCCGTCTGGGAGTATCTGGACACGTTGCGTATCGCCCGGCGGGTGGTCACGAGAGACGAGAGCCCCGACTGCCGGCTCACGTCGCTGGCCTCGCTGTTCCGCAGCCCGGTCGAGCCCCGCCACCGGGCGCTGGCGGACGCCCGGGCCACCGTCGACGTGCTGCACGGGCTGTTCGAACGGCTCGGCAACGCGGGCGTGACCACCCTGGAGGACCTGCACGACTACAGCTCCCGGGTGTCGCCGGCCCAGCGACGCAAACGGCATCTGGCCGACGGCCTGCCGACGGGCCCGGGTGTCTACATCTTCCGGGACGCCGACGAACGAGCCCTGTATGTCGGCACCTCGCGTTCGGTGCGCTCCCGGGTCCGTACCTACTTCACCGCCAGCGAGCCCCGGACGCGGATGGCGGCGATGGTGGCGCTGGCCGAGCGGGTTGACGCGATCGGATGCGCGCACGCCCTGGAGGCCGAGGTCCGGGAACTGCGGCTGATCGCCGAGTACAAGCCGCCGTACAACCGCCGATCCCGCTTCCCGGAGCGCTCCGTGTATCTCAAGCTCACCGACGAGCCATTCCCACGGCTTTCACGGGTGCGCGCCGCCCGTGACGACGCGACCTATCTCGGGCCGTTCGGCAGCGTCCGCGCCGCCGACGCCGCCGCCGAGGCGCTGCTGGCCGCGGTGCCGCTGCGCCAGTGCTCCGGGCGCCTGTCCCCGCGCGTGCGCCGGTCCGCCTGTACCCTCGCCGACCTCGGCAGATGCGGAGCGCCGTGCGACGGCCGGGAGGACGTGGCGAGCTACGGCCGGCACGTCGCCGCCGCCCGGGCCGCCATCACCGGCGATCCGGGCCGGGTCATCGCCGCCTCGACGCGGCGGATCGACCGGCTGGCCGCCGAGCGGCGCTACGAGGAGGCCGCCGTCCAGCGGGACCGGATGATCGCGTTCGTCCGCGCAGCCGCACGTGCCCAGCGGCTGTCGGCCCTCACCGGGGTCGCCGAGCTCGTCGCCGCGGCCCCGACCGCCGAGGCCGGCTGGGATCTGGCCGTAGTGCGTCACGGTCGGCTGGTGTCGGCGGCGAGCGTGCCGCCCGGTGTCGATCCGCGGCCCTGGGTCGACGCCGCGGTCGCCAGCGCCGAGACGGTGCGGCCGCGGCCCGGTCCGGCCCCGTGCGCCTCCGTCGAGGAGACCGAACGCATCGCCCGTTGGCTCGGTGGGCCTGGGGTGCGGCTCGTGCGGCTGGAGGGCGAGTGGAGCTGGCCGGCCGCGGGCGCCATCCGCGCCGCAGCCGGATTCGGTGCGGCCCCCGGCCGGTCGGTACGTGCGTATGACGGTGACGGATGGTTCCCGTCGGCCTGACGTGACGTGCTCCGTCAGGCCGGGCGGCTACTGCCGGCCGCCGCCGGGTGGCTGCTTCTCCTCGACGAAGAACCCGGTCACGGCCTTGCCTGCGCGGCGCGCAAGCCCCTTGCCGTGACCGTCGCCATGCCCGTTGGCCGCCGGCAGCTCGAACCGGTCCGTCGGGACGAGCGGATGGTCGGGGACGGGAGTCGGCTTCGGGCGGTGGTCCTCCACGAACTCCCCGCTGGGAAGCTGGCGGATGATCCCGGTCTCGATGCCGTGATGCTCGATCTCGGCGTCCTTCTGGTTGAGCGCGATGCAGATCTTCTTCGTCACCGCATAGGCGATCGGTGGCACGACGATGAGCCCGATGCGGCCGRCCCAGGTCATCGCGTTCAGCGAGATGCTGAAGGTCTTGGCGATGATGTCGTTACCACCGGAGATCATCAGCACCAGGTAGAAGCTGATCGCCATCGCGCCGATCGCGGTCCTGGTCGGCGCCTCCCGTGGCCGCTGCAGCAGGTTGTGCGGCTTCGTGTCCCCGGTGAACCTGGCTTCCAGCGCGGGATAGAGCGCCGCCAGCGTGAACAGGATGCCCGGCAGGACGGCAGTCGGCCAGAACACCGCGGGGATGGTGTGCCCGAGCCCGCGGAACTCCCAGGGCGGCATGAGCCGGGTCGAGCCGTCGAGGAAGCCGATGTACCAGTCCGGCTGGGAGGCCGAGCTGACCTTCGACGGGTCGTACGGGCCGAACATCCAGATCGGGTTGATCTGGGCGAGACCGCCGAGCAGCGCGAGCATCGCGAAGACCAGCATGAAGAACCCGCCGGACTTCACCGCGAACACGGGGAAGACCCGGTGGCCGACGACGTTGTCCTCGGTCTTGCCCGGCCCGGGGAAGTCCGTGTGCTTCTGGTGCCACAGGATGCCCATATGCGCGCCGATCAGGGCGAGCAGGACACCCGGCACCAGCAGGATGTGCGTCACGTAGAGCCTGGGCAGGAAGTTGACGCCCGGGAACTCCCCGTTGAACACGAGGAACGACGCCCACGTCCCGATGATCGGGATGGACTGGGCGATCGAGGCCGCGATCCGCAGACCGGTGCCGGAGAGCAGGTCGTCCGGGAGCGAGTAGCCGGCGAAGCCCTCGAGCATTGACAGGGCGACCAGACCGATGCCGATCAGCCAGTTGGTCTCACGGGGCTTGCGGAACGCGCCGGTGAAGAACACCCGGAACATGTGCACGATCATCGACGCGACAAAGACCAGCGCGGCCCAGTGGTGGATCTGGCGGAACACCAGACCGGCCCGGGTGTCGAAGCTGATGTCCAGMGTCGAGGCGTAGGCCCGGCTCATCTCCACGCCCTTGAGCGGGACGTAGGAACCGTTGTAGATGACCTCGGTGTTCGACGGGTCGAAGAACAGAGTCAGGTAGATGCCCGTCAGCAGCAGCACGACGAAGCTGTAGAGGGCGATCTCCCCGATCATGAACGACCAGTGGTCGGGGAAGACCTTGTTCAGGTTGCGCCGCAGAAAGGCCTGGTTGCCGAACCGTTCGTCGAGCTCACGGTTGGCCTTCCGGATCGGGCCCGGCCGCTTGACGAACTCGGGGGCGGATGCGGTGGTCATGAGCGCTCCCAGAAGGCGGCACCGACGGGCTCGTGGTAGTCACCGTCACGGGCGTAGAGGAACCCGTCCTTGTCCGCGGCGATGGCAAGCTGTGGCAGGGACCGGCTGGCCGGCCCGAAAATCGCCCGACAGCCGTCCCGCACGTCGAAGACGGACTGGTGGCAGGGGCAGAGCAGATGATGGGTCTGCTGTTCGTACAGGCTGACCGGGCAGCCGGCGTGCGTGCAGATCTTGGAGTAGGCGACGTGGCCGTCGACGCCCCAGTCCTCCCGGCCCTTGCGGGGGCGGTCGACCCCCGGTGGCAGCCGGATGAGCAGCGTCGTGCTGTCGGCCTTGGTCTGGACATCGGTCTTCGGCTGGTACGCAACGGTGCCGTCGGACTCGGTCACCGGAACGGCCGGGAACACCGTCTCGATGCCGCCGATGGCGACGTCGCCGAGCTTGACGTAACGGCCGTCCTCCGTGACGAGGCGGGCACCCTTCACCCAGCTCGTGTGGTCGAGCTTCTTGCCCGGCTTGGTGTTCGTCAGGTTCAGCAGCGGCACCACGATCAGCCCGCCGAGCACGGTGCCCGCCCCGAGCAGGGTGCGGCGCAGCAACGGGTAGCGCGCGAGGCCGGTGTCGGCGAACCCGGCCGCGATCTCCTCCTCGGTGACGGCGATCTCCTCCTTGGAGGAGGCGAACGCGTGGCGCTCCTGCACGGCCTGCTCGTGCGGCATCAGCCGCTTGGCCCACAGGATCAGGCCGATGCCGAGCCCACCGACGGCGAGGCCCAGCGCGGCCCCGAGGGAGGGGGTGTAGTACGCCTTGTACTTGTCACCGACGAAGTTGGTGACAACGAACCCGACGGTGCCGATCACCGAGATCAGGAACCAGCCGGCAATCAGCCGCTCCGCCCGCCGCTCGGCCCGGCGGTCCACGTCCTGCGCGCGCGGCGGACGGACGGTCACCCCACCGGCGGCCCGCTCCCCGTAGGTCGGCTGGATGACCCCCGCCTGCGGGCGAACGGCCGTGGTCGCGGGCTCACGGGTCGAATCGGTCTGGTGGGGCGGCGTGCCCAAGGCCTCCGGGCCGTCCGACGTCCCGGCCGGGACGTCCGGGCCGCCGGCGGACACCCCGGATCCCCCGGCGGGCTGGCCGGAGGTGTCCACCGGGTGTTTCGCCCTTCTGAAGATGCTGCTCATCGAGTCCTGGTCAGATTCGTCGGCCGGTTCGCCCTGGTAGCCCGGGTAGTGCATGCGCCGGTCCGTCGGAACGGACGGCTGGTCCGCACCGGAATCCGCCGGCCCCGGCGTGCCCCGGCCCGTCTGGTCACTCATACCTTCTGCCTCGCTCCGATCCACAGGCACACACCCAGCAGGGCACCGACGCCCACCAGCCAGGCCAGCAGTCCCTCGGGCACCGGACCGTAGTTACCGAGGCTGTACCCACCGGCGCTCGGCGCTTCCTTCATGTGCTTGATGTAGGCCGCGATCGCGGTCGCGTCCTCCTCGTTGAGCTGGCGCGGGCCGAACACCGGCATCGACTCCGGCCCGGTCCGCATGGCCTCGACGACCTGCACCGGGGTGGCCTCGCTCAGCGAGGGGGCGAACTTGCCGTAGGTCAGCGGCGCGCCCTGCCCGACGGCCTGATGGCACTGCGCGCAGTTGGCCCGATACAACTCGCCGCCGTGCGACAGGTCGGCGTCGTTGAGCGCCGCGTCCGTGACCTTCGGCACCTCCTCGCCGCCGCCAAGGCTCTGGATGTACGCGGCGAGCTGGTCGATCTGGGTCGCCGAGTAGATCGGGGGCTTGYGGTCGGCCTGCGCGGCGGGGGCGGCCAGCGGCATCCGGCCGGTCGACACCTGGAAGTCCACCGCGGCGGCGCCGACGCCGATGAGGCTGGGCCCGGTGTTCGTGCCCTGCGCTCCCAGCCCGTGGCAGGTCGAGCAGCCCTGCAGGTACAGCGCCCGGCCCTGCCGGACCGCCTCGTTGGCGTCCGGGGTCTGCGCGGCGTTGCCGCCCGGCGCCAGCACCGTCCACAGCACCCCCGTGGCCAGCAGGCCGAGGACCATGACCAGCGCGGAGGACCTCCGGCGGCGGCGCGCGGACGAACGGCGTCCGCGCGAGAACCGCTTCGTGGCGGCGACCGACACCGAGGATCGCGACGCCGCAGTGCCCGACGCCGGGGTGCCCGACGGTGGGATGCCCGACGGCGTGTCCGAGGATGACGAGGTGCCCGAGGATGCAGTCATGTCGCTCACTGGAGGAGGTAGATGGTCGCGAAGAGGGCGATCCAGACAACGTCGACGAAGTGCCAGTAGTACGACACGACGATCGCCGAGGTCGCCTTCTCCGGTGTGAAGCGCCCGTACGTCGATCGGCCCAGCACCATCAAGAAGGCGACGAGACCGCCGATCACATGGAGCCCGTGGAAACCGGTGGTCAGGTAGTACACCGATCCGTAGGCGTGCGATGCCATCGTGAACTTGTTCTCGCTGAAGTACTCGTTCGCCTGGCCGCCGACGAACACCAGACCCATGATCAGCGAGATCAGGTACCAGCGCCGTAGCCCGTACACGTCACCACGCTCGGCGGCGAACACGCCGAGCTGGCAGGTGACGCTGGACAGGACCAGGATCACGGTGAAGAACAACGCGTACCCGACGTGCAGCTCCACGGGTCCGTGTTCGGATCCGGCGGGGTCGCCGGTGACCGGCGGCCAGTTGCCGCTGTTGACCGAACGGATCGTGAAGTACATCGCGAACAGGGACGCGAAGAACATCAGCTCCGACGACAGCCACACGACCGTGCCAACCGAGACCATCGAGGGACGGTTGGCCGTCGGGTGTGGTGGAGGAGCCTTCTCGAGGACGGGGGCTGAGGCCACGTCGGTCATTCTGGCACGGGACGGCCCACGCGCCACTGTAGGTTCGACGTTCGGTAGGACTACGACCCGTCGATGACCGCCCCGAATCATCGTGGCGGCTGCCTCGCCTGCCCGGCAAAGCCCTGCCGTAGCTGGAAAAACGCAGGTCACAGCGATGTCAGTTGGCCTACGAACGACGCGGAGCGACAAGGCTGACCCGGCCGATGTTGCGTGCCTCACCCGCGACACACCGGCCCGCCAGCGCCCTCCGGCGGGCACAGTCGAGCCAACACGGACACCCCCGACCGCGCCGTGACCCCCGACCGTGACGTGACGTGACGCCGGGCCGGGGCGGGCCTCAGCCGGACATCGCGGCGAGCGCCCGCAGGCCGTCCGCCGGCAGGGCGATGCCGCCCTCCGAGCCGGGATCGACCGCGAGCAGAAGATCGTCGGACGGCCAGATCCGGCCCAGGGCCGCCACCTGGACCGTGCGGTAACGCGCCACCTCCGGCAGCGCCTCGGCCAGGCGTTGCTCAGAGGTGAACGTCGGGACGAACTGGGTGCCGTCCTGCCGTTCGGCCACCGGCAGCTGCAGGAGGCTGTCGTCCTCCTCCGACAGATCGGTGATGTCGTTACCGAGGTCGGGCAACAGGACCTCGGCGGCGGCGAGGTCACCGAGCGCGGCCCACTCGTCCTTGCCCTCGGCGAGGCGGTGCAGCGCGGCCCGCGCGGCCGTGCCCTGCGCGGAGGGGACGCCGGGCGGGACGGCGGCGCCGGGGCGGATGCGGTCGGGACGTAGCTGGTCATCGGTCACGGGTGGCTCCCTGACGTGGATGAACGTGCTGACGTTGACGGGCGGACGGACGTGCCGACACGGACGCGTGCCCTAGATGTTCCGCCTACCCATCCCGCGGCGCGCGAACCGACTACCCGCGGATGCGTCCGACCTCACCCGCGACGGGGACCCGCGGCCGTGACCGGCCGTGGCCAGCCGTGACCAGCCGTGACCGTGACCGGCAGGCAGCGGCCGGGTGAGCCGGTCAGGACCGCAACGCGAGATCCGCGATGAGGACACGCCGGGTAGCTCCGGTCAACGGCGTCGCCTCGCTGTACTCCGGGTGTTCCACGACAAGCTCGACCGGCACGCCGGGGTCGCGGAAGGCGTCCCGGAGCGAATCGGTCAGCGCGAAGCGCACCATGTGCACGGAGACGGTCTCGGTGGGCATGTCGGGATCCTCGTCAAGGCCGGGGATCTCCTCGCCCGCCACCCGGATTCCGCCGATCTCCAGGGCGAGACTGTGCTGCAGCCCGGCAAGCCGCCCCAACTCCTCGCGGACGGTCTCCAGAACCGAGAGCTCGATGAACACCGTCGCCGTGAGGACGTGGCTGGAGGGTAGCAGGCGGGAGTAGGCATCGATCTCGTGGGCGACGTCGGCGGAGGCGGTCAACCGCTCGGTGTAGACCATCTCCTGCACCTGGTAGCGCAGCGTCTGCTCGTTTTCGAACTCGAGGACGACGATGTCCCCGACCCGTACCCGGCGTTCGGCGCGCACCAGGATCATCTGGCTGCGCAGCCGCAGCCGGCGCTCCGCGTACGCCTGGTGGTCGGTGGTGATGTCGGCGATGGTCAGCGCCACCGTGCGATCTCCTGTCCGGAAATGCTGGGATCCGTAAACGGGCGGGCGGTCCAGGAACGGCCGAGGGCCCACGAATCGGCCGAGGGCCCACGGCGCGGGAGCGACGATGCGAGCCGGGGTGGCGACGAGGGACTACTGGCATCGCCCCCGCCACCCCGGCCCGGTAGATCGAGAAACCCCGACGATCAGGCGTCGGCCGTCTCCTCGGCCGACAGCGCGTCGAGGGCCTTCTTGAACCGACCGGCGTGGGTCTTCTCCGCCCGGGCGAGGGTCGAGAACCAGTCCGCGATCTCCTCGAAGCCCTCCTCGCGGGCGGTCTTGGCGAAGCCCGGGTACATTGCGGTGAACTCGTAGGTCTMGCCGGCGACGGCGCTGGCCAGGTTCTTCGTGGTCGTACCGAGGGGCTCGCCCGTCGCCGGGTCGCCGACCTCCGCGAGGAAGTCCAGGTGCCCGAAGGCGTGACCGGTCTCGCCCTCCGCGGTGTCGCGGAACAGCGACGAGGCGTCGGTCAGCCCCTCGATGTCGGCCCGGCGGGCAAAGTAGAGGTAACGCCGGTTCGCCTGGCTCTCGCCGGCAAATGCCTCCTTGAGGTTCTCGTGGGTCTTGGTGCCGTCAAGCTTCGGCATGAAGCGCTCCTTGTGGATGGGTGTTCACTGTTGGCCGGTCCCGGCCGCGCCGCGGGCCGGGCCGGAGCCGTTCGCCTGACAGTCCGGGCACAGCCCCCGGAACCGCAGGTCGTACCCGGTGATGGCGAATCCCGAGCGACACGCGATCTGGGCCATCATCCCGTCGAGGACGGGATGATCAATATCGACCGCCCGACGGCATCCGTCGCAGACCACGTGGTCGTGACGACTCGTGTTGGCGTCGTACCGGGCCGCCGTGCCGTCGCCCAGGTTCAGCTCGAGCGCTCGGCCGGCGGATACCAGCAACGCCAGTGTGCGGTACACGGTCGCACTGCCGATCCCCGGGGATACGGTCCGCACCCGCTCGTGGACCTCGGCCGCGGTCGGATGGTCGCGGGCGGCAGCCAGCACCGCCAGCACGGCCATCCGCTGCGGAGTGAGACGAAGATCGGTCTGGTCGTTCATAGGATCACGCCCGTCGTACGGCGGTGGAACGCCCCAGGCCGCCGGCGATCACGCTCGAGGCGTCACATGGTCCGGCCGGCATCAGGATCCACCGGTTGAGAACGATTCTCAGTATCACTCCCGGGACGATCCGAAGGCAACCAGGGAGCTGTGATCCCGACCTCACCCGGCCCGGCGAGGGCCAGTCGGGCGATGCGACACGGGTCACGTCCAACGGTCCGCGGGAGGTAGCCTGCACAGGACAACTCTCACATGGCAGCGTCCACTTCCGAGGCGCCCGGAGCTCCGGGTGCCTGGAGTTCCGAGGTGCCTGGAGGGCGGTCCGCAGTTCACCGCTGGTCGGCTCGCCGCCGGTCGGCGGTGGTCACCTCTCGCGAAAGGCCCGCGGACGACATGAGCACCGTCCTCGTCTACGCCGACCGAGCGGATGTGCGCGAACACGTCCGGAACGCGATCGGMCGTCTCCCCGCCGCCGACCTCGGTCCGATCGAGTTCGTCGAGGCCACCGACGCCCCCGAGGCGATCGGCGTAGTCGATCATCACGAGGCGGATCTGTGCGTCTTCGACGCGGAGGCCACCCCCAGCGGGGGCATGGGGCTCTGCCGGCAGCTGAAGAACGAGGTCACCAACTGTCCGCCGACCATCCTGCTGGTCGCCCGCCCGGACGACCGCTGGCTCGCCACCTGGTCCCAGGCGGATGCRGTGGTCACCCATCCGATCGATCCGGGTCTACTCACCGAGGCGGYCGTGACACTGCTGCGGGCGCGTGCCGGCGGCGCCGTGGCCCGTCGGCCGCTCACCGGCGCCCAGCTCGCCCACTGAGATCCAGGGCTTCCGAGGTATGACCACCGTTGGCGCATCCCACTCCCACACCGGCCGCTCCCCCGCCGGGGCGTCCCCCGCCGGGGCTCTCCCGACCGCCGGGACGAGCTGGCCGGAGCTGATAGGAGCATTGCTAGCGGGCGAGTCCCTGGACTCCGCGCGCACCGCCTGGGCGATGCAGCAGATCATGGCGGGGGTCGCCTCGCCCGCGCAGGTGGCCGGGTTCGCGGTGGCGCTGCGGTCCAAAGGGGAGACGCCGGAGGAGATCGCCGGCCTGGTAGAGGCCATGCTGGCCAGTGCCACGCCCCTGAGCCTGTCCGAGCGGGTACGGGCCCGCGCCGTGGACACCTGCGGGACCGGTGGCGACCGTTCCCACACCGTGAACCTGTCGACGATGGCCGCGCTGGTCGTTGCCGGCGCGGGTGTGCCGGTGGTCAAGCACGGAAACCGGGCCGCGTCGTCATCCTGCGGCTCGGCGGACCTGCTCGCGGAGCTCGGTGTCGTGGTCGACCTGTCGCCGTCCGGCGTCGAGGCGTGCCTGGCTACGGCCGGCATCGCCTTCTGCTTCGCCCAGGTCTTCCACCCGGCGATGCGGCACGTCGGCGGGGTCCGGCGCGAGATCGGCGTGCCCACCGCGTTCAACATCCTCGGGCCGCTGAGCAACCCGGCCCGCCCCGGCGCGCAGGCAATCGGCGTCGCCGACGCGCGGCTCGCTCCCGTCGTCGCCGGGGTGCTGGCGGACCGGGGCACCCGGGCGCTGGTGTTCCGCGGCGACGACGGGCTCGACGAGCTCACCCCGGTGACGACGTCCGCCGTGTGGGTCGTCGCGGCCGGCGCCGGACAGCCGCGCCGCGAGCGGTTCGACCCCCGCGACGTCGGCATCCACGTCGCGGACCACGCCGCGCTGCGCGGCGCGGACGCCCGTTACAACGCCGCCGTCACCCGGTCGGTGCTCGCCGGTGAGCCCGGACCCGTCCGCGACGCGGTCCTGCTCGCCGCCGCCACCGCCCTGGTCGCCGCGGCCGGCCCCTCCGATGCCCCCGTCACCGAGCAGATCGCCGCCGCCCTGCCCCGGGCGGCCGAGGCGGTGGACTCCGGTGCCGCCCGGGCCGTCCTGGAGCGCTGGGTGACCGCGAGCCAGAGCGCCGCAGCGGTTGACGCGGCGGCGGCCACGGCTCTCTGATCCCGCCCGGGTCGGGGCCCCCGAGGGAAGGGCGACCCCGACCCGGGCGGGATCAGTCCTCGGGCACCGGCGGGTGCCAGAAGTTCTCGAAGACCAGGCAAGTCACGAACACCACGACCAGAAGCGCACCGAGAATGATCATCCAGACGCCGAAGACGAGGCCCATCGCCGCCGTCACCGAGCTGGCCCCGATGAAGAACGGATAGTAGCTGCCCGGGGTGAAGTGCCCGAGCTCCCCAGCCCCGTCGGCGACCTCCGCATCCGGCAGGTCCTGCGGGCGCATCCCGATCCGCCGGCCGGTGAAGATCAAGTATCCGCCGACGAGCAGGCCGAGCCCCGTGGTGAGGGTCAGCGCGGCCGTGCCGGTCGGGTCCTTCGACCAGAACCAGTACACCAGCGCGGCGGCCCCGGCGAAAACTCCGAAGAAGTTGAAGATGATGCCTTCCACCTTCATGCCATGGCCGCCTTAACTGATCTCGGGAGTCGCGTGGTAGTCGATCCGGCCGATCGTGGCCGGATAGTGCAGGTCGAACGCCGGGCGTTCGGAGCGGATGCGCGGCAGCGTCCGGAAGTTGTGCCGCGGCGGGGGGCAGGAGGTCGCCCATTCCAGCGAGTTCCCGTAGCCCCAGGGGTCGTCGACGACGGCGAGTGGGCCCTTGCGGTAGGAGTGCCAGAGGTTGTAGATGAACGGCAGCGTCGAGAGGGCGAGCAGGAACGAACCCGCGGACGAGATCGTGTTCAGCGTGGTGAACCCGTCGTTCGGTCCGTAGTCGGCGTACCGGCGGGGCATACCCTGCACGCCGAGCCAGTGCTGCACCAGAAACGTCGTGTGGAAGCCGAGGAAGACCGTCCAGAAGTGGATCTTCCCGAGMCGGTCGTTCATCAGCCGGCCCGTGACCTTCGGGAACCAGAAGTAGGTGCCSSCGTAGGCGGCGAACACCACGGTCCCGAAGAYGACGTAGTGGAAGTGGGCGACGACGAAGTAGCTGTCGCTGACGTGGAAGTCGATCGGCGGGCTGGCCAGCAGTACCCCGGTCAGACCACCGAACAGGAAGGTCACCAGGAAACCGA
>NZ_MOMD01000041.1:0-75011 GCF_001983015.1 Frankia sp. CcI156 | reverse complement strand
AGCGTCCACGACACCGGGGTGAGCAGATCACCGGTCAGCCCGTAGGACTGTTCGGCCTCGCGCTGCGCGAACGCGGCTTTCACCCGGACCAGACCCCAGTTGTAGGCGAACCGCTCTGCCCCGGCATGCCGGCGCAGAGCGGCAAGCCGGACGGTGTTTGGATCGAGAGCGAACCCTCTCCACCTCCCGCGACGCCAAATCATGGAAGGGTCGGCTAACGAACCGCTTGTTCCAGCAGGTAGGTACAGCGGCGGAAGAGTGGTCCGTCGTGGTGGAGCATCGCCACGATTGTTACTTCAACCGGAATRTCCGAGTAGTGGACAAGGCCGGGTCGCCGGGCCGAAGCCGCAGCTCCCCGAGCTCCGGTAACAGGACTGCTGCCGCGACCGTGCGCTCCCGCCGGATGTCGCCGTTGTCGGGCACCCGGATGGGTGGGGCGGACAGCAACGCGAGGTGCTCCTCGGGCTCCTTCCCAAGGGTCGCGAGCACCGCCGTGGCAGCCTCAAGCCGGCGGACGGAGGAGTTGCGGGCGAACACGTTGATCTCGTCGTGGGGAACGAAGTCGGGATGGAGGAAGTGGTTGGTGTGGACGGTCTGTGGCGCTTGCACGGTCCGTAGCTCGTCACCGAGGATCTCCACCCAGACCGCCCGGGTGGCATCGCAGAGCGTCAGCGACCGGGAGCTGGCCAGCCGCAGGCCGCGGAGGACGTCGAGGGCTTCCTCGACGTCCTCCGCTGTGTCGAGCAGGTGCCGGATCGCCAGGTACGGGGGCAGACCTGCCCGCCAGTCGCCACCCAGGACGAGGTTGAGCCCGATCGCGAGGCCGCGGCTGTTGAGGCCGAGGTATCCGAGCAGGCCGCCGAAGCTCAGCRCGAGCGAGCGGCCGATCGGCGAGGCCAGGTCGAGGACGGCGATCTGGTCTTCGAGGTCGCCGTTGAGGTCGACGGTCTGGGCGAGCAGCGGGCCGGCGACCCGCGCGTAGGTGGTGCAGTCACCCGCGGTGGGGATCTTGGTGTAGCCGAGGATCTCGCGCCGAAGCTGGAGCAGCCAGGCCTCGTCCTCGTCCAGGCCCGCGCCGGACGCGAGCCCGGCGACCTCGGCCGCGAGCCGCGGCGTGGCGTGCTCGATCTCCGTACGGTACCGGGCGATCGTCGGGCGCAGTCCGTCCAGCGTCACCGGGTCGGGCAGCAGCCGGCCGAGCCGGCAGACGTGGTCGTCCACAAACGACCGCAGCCGCCCCGCCAACGCCGCCCCGTGGGCCTTGCCCAGCTCCGACGGCTCCCCGTCCGCCCTGACCAGGACGGTCACGGGCACGCCTTAGGGCGCTCGGCGAGCGTCTTCTTCACGATCGGCCATTCCTCGACCAGCACGCTGTAGTAGATCGCGTCGCGACGGCGCCCGTCCGGCATGGGGTTGTAGCTGCGCAGCACCCCCTCCTCGACGGCGCCGATGTTGCGCAGGCCGCCGCGGGCCTGGGTGTTCAACACGTCGGTCTTGAACTCCACCCGCAGCGCGCCCAGGCGCTCGAAGGCGTGCTCCAGCAGCAGCACCTTGGCCCACCGGTTGATCCCCGTGCCGCGGAAGTCTCGGCCGAGCCACGACCAGCCGATCTCCAGCCGAGCGTCCGGCTCGGACAGGTTGCTATAGCTCATGCTGCCCGCGACCCGGCCGGTGCGCTTGTCGGTGATGACGAAGACACATCGCCGGCCGGCCCGATGGTCGGCGAGAGATGCGTCGAAGAACGCCTCGAAGTCGGCATCGGATTCCACCCGGAAGACRAAGTACCGCCAGATGTCCGGGTCGAAAGCGATCGCCCGCAACGCTTCCCGGTCGGCCTCGGTGACGGGTGCGAGGCGGACGTGGTCGTTGTCCAGGACGGCCGGGCCGTCCGTGCGCCAGGCCACCGGTCAGGCCCCCGCTGGAGCGTGCCGGGACAGGATTTCCACGCAGTCACGCAGGGTGTGCATCCCGGCCAGATCGTCCTCGGTGAAATGGGCCATGTCGATGCCCGTGTCCCTGCACAGCGAGGTCAGGAACAGGACCTTGTTCAGCGAGGTCAGCCCGTAGGTACCGGTGAGGGCGGYAGCGGGCTCCAGGTCCTCGGGGGCGATGTCGATGGTCAGCACCGCGGCCAGGTTCTCCCGGACGACGGTCTCGATGTCAGGCAGCACAGAGTCGGGCAGCACAGAGTCAGGCAGCATGGAGTCCCTTCCTCGGGTCGCCGAGCTGGCKCAGGTACACCGCTCGGATCTGCTTCCGCTTGGGTTTGTACTGAGATGTGAGCAGGCCGTTGTCGATGCTGAACGGCTCGTCGGCCACCACGGCCCGGTGGATGTACTGGTCACCGCCGAGCGCCTTGTTGGTGGCCGCGAGCTGTGCGGAGATGGCAGCGGTGTCCGCCGGCACCGACGCCGGCGAGACGACCGCCACCAGCTCGGTCTGGGCCGGGCAGTAGAGCACGCACTCCGCGATGGCCGGGCTGGCCTTCAGATGCTCCTCGATCTGCCTGACGATGATCTTCTTACCGTTGTCCAACACGATCGTGTCGTCGGCACGACCGAGAACGAACAGGAAGCCGTCGGCGTCAAGGTATCCGAGGTCACCGGTGCGCACGGTGCCGTCGGGGCCGAAGACCCGCTCGGAGTCGCCGGGCTCGCAGTAGGCGTACCGCCCGTTCACYGGGTGCTGGGCACGGACGCTGATCACCCCGTCATCGTCGATGAGTACCTGCTTGCCCGGCAGCACCCGGCCTACGCTGCCCTCCCGGTGCGCGCCCGGGTGGTTCTTGGCCACGATGCACGTCTCGTTGAGGCCGTAGCCCTCGTAGATCGGCAGACCGAGCCGGTTGAAGAAGGCAAGGGTGGCGGGATCGGCGGGCGCCGAGCCCGTCCAGAGGTAGCGGATGCGGTCGCCGAACAGGTCGCGGGCCACATCGGCGAGGTCCCGGCCGGTGCGCTGGGTGCGGCGCTCGATCTGGCTGCGGGCACCTTCGAAGAAGCCGGGCACGCCCATGACGACGGTCGGCCGTACCTGGGTGAGTGCGACAAACGCCGCCTCGTAGGTGCAGACCGTGACGTCGTGGCCGTGCAGCAGCGCCGAATACACCCAGTAGCGCTGCTGAAGCAACGACAGCGGCAGAAACACCAGCAGATTGTCGCCGGGGCCGTGGCCGAACATGCCCTGGACGGCGTCCAGCGAGCTGTCGATGCTGCCGACGGTGGCGCCCAGGCCCTTGGGCGTGCCGGTGCTTCCCGAGGTGAACTTGATCGTGGTGACCTCGTCGGGGGCGTACCTGACCGGCGGCGGGGGCACGTCGGGCAGGTCGTCGGGCAGGTCGTCGAGCAGGTCGTCGAGCAGGGCCGCGAGTTGCTCGACACCGGATTCGTCGGACGGCCGGTCGGTGAACAGGAGGGAGAGGCCGTAGCGGTCCATGAGTTCGCGGGTAGGCGCGAACTTGCCCGGTTCCAGGCCGGCGGTCTCGACCTTGAGCCGCAGGGCAGCCAGGTCGAGCACCACCCACTCGAGGCTGTTGGCGGCGAGGATGCCGATCCGGTCGCCCGCGCCGAGGCCGCGGGCGCGCAGCCTGGCCGCGACCAGGCCGGACAGTCGCCAGACCTCGGCGAGCGGGACCTCGCGGGTGCCGGCCAGCCTGGTGATGTACAGCGTCCCGCGGTCCGGGGTGGACGCCAGGAGTTTGTTGATCATGACAGGCTCCTGCTGGTCRGGCGGAAGAACGTGGTGTGGGCGAGGGTGACCTTGCTGCCCGGCGGGATCAGCTCGACCGTGCTGGGCCACTGGTCGGGCGCCGGCTGGCCAAGGGCTTCGGCCAGCCGGACGGCGAAGCGCGGCATGACCGGCGCGGCGCCGTGCGCGAGCAGTGCGGCGGCGGCCAGCTCCAGTGCGGTGGCCGTGCGCACCTCGTTCGGCATGCCGCCGGCCCGCGCCAGCACGCGTTCCCGGCGGCTGAACCGGAGCGCGTCGGCCACCAGGGCGTCCAGTTCGGCGGCGGCCTGGTTGAGCGAGAACCCGCCGGGCCGCAGGCTGGCGGTGAGCGCCCCAAGCCGGGCAGCGAGCTGGCTGAGGAACCCGGCGTGCTCGGGGGTCCAGTTGCCGGCGTCGGGAGCCACCCCGTCGTAGTGGTCGGCCACGTGCTGGCCGAGGTCGTTCAGCCAGGCCTGCCAGGTGCCGATCAGGGTGGTCGCGAGCGTGTGCTCGTAGGCGTCGAGCTCGAAGTTCGTTCGCTGCGCCTCGGGACGGCTACGGGCGAGGAAGTAGCGCACGGCGTCCACGCTGCCGGCGTCGAGGATCTGCTTGCCCCAGATGGCGTGCCGGCGGCCGGTGGAGAACTTCAGGCCGTCGTAGAGGAAGAACTCGTTGACGTGGTAGTCGATGTCCGGCGTCCAGCCGGGCAGGGCGAGCTGGTAGAGCACCGGGTAGAGAATCGCGTGGTAGAAGCTGTTGTCGTAGCCGAAGAAGTGGACGATCTTCCAGTCGTCGGTCGGCTCGGCGGCCGTCCAGTCGCGGCCGATGCGCTCGCCGAGCTTCTGGATGCCGTGCAGGAAGCCGAAGGCCATCTCCGGCCATACCCAGATCACCTGGCCGGCGCCGTTCGCCTCGTGCGGGGTGATGCCCCAGTCGCTGGGGTGGCTGACCGGGATGTCGACCCGCTCCCGGCGGAACAGTCGTGCGGCGAGCTCCCGTAGCCGGGCCGGGACGCGGCCCCGGCGGTGATGGTCGAGCACCGTGCCCGCGTGCTCATGCAGCGGCAGCACGTAGCGGCGGACCGTGCCGGCAGCGGGTGCCTCGCCGGAGGGCTTGGCGACCGGATCGGCCAGGTCGACCACGGTGTTCGGCTCGCCGCACTCCTCGCAGATGTTGCCGCCGGTGATCTCACCGCAGCCGGGGCAGCCGCCGCGGACGTCGACCTCGTAGAGGTATTGGCCGGTTTTCGGGTCGAACAGCGCGGGGCCGTCGCTCGGGGCGATCGCGCCGGAGTCGACCAGCCTGGTGAAGAAGTCCTTCAGCGCGGGGACATAGCTGGGGTCGGCGTTTGTGACGGTGTACTGGTCGAGCGGGATGTCCATCAGTCGCAGGGTTTCCGCGATCTCGGCGCTGTAGTGCGCGGCCGTTTCGGCGTTCGACCTGCCTTCCCGGCGAGCGCAGTCGACCACGTAGGACTGGAAGTCGTCGCTGCCGGTCAGGTGCCAGATGTTGGCGCCGTTCATCCGTTGGAACCGGACGTAGGCGTCGGCACCCAGATACGGGCCGGAGAGGTGGCCGAGGTGGAGGTCGCCGTTGGGGGTGGGCGGCGTCGAGAAGACGAACACCGGGCGGTCGCCGTGCTCGCTGGTCACCGGGGTGGCCGAGGACACCGCGCGGGCGCCGTCGCGCCAGTACTGGGTGAGGAAGACCAGATCCTGATCCCCGGTGTTCTCCACGACGTGAGCCTCGAACGGCTCGAACAGGACGACGGTGCCCGGCGCGACCGGGTGGCGTTCGGAGCCCACGACGAACTCGCCGCGGCCGGCGACGATGACGATCAGCTCGGTTTCGTCGTGCCGGTGGTGCGCCGAGGCGACGCCCGGTGCGACCCGGCCCCAGGCGGCGCCGGTGCCCAGCCCGTCGACCGAGACCATGTCGATCCCGAATGCTTCGGAGAGCGCGGCGACGCCAAAGCGGTCGATGATCATGCGGTGTCCTTCTCGTCGAGCAGGTCGGCGGCCGCCGCGGCGATCGCGGGGGCCAGCCGGTAGCCGGAACCRCCCGCCGCGCCGGCGAACAGCACCCGGCCGTCGGCGGTGACCGGGCGCACGATCGGCGTACGGTCGGGGCTGTAGGCATCGCAGAACACGCGGCCGGAGACACAGTACGGGCTGAGCTTCGGGGCGTAACGATCCAGGATCGCCCGGCCGCGGTCGAGGTCGTCGGCGGACAGCTCCCCGGYCAGCGCGTCCGGGGTGACGTCCCAGTCGGGTGAGGTGTAGCTGAACAGCCAGTGGCCGCGGTGGGCCAGCGGTAGCAGGAACGCGTCCTCGTCGTGGAAGACGGTCGTGCGGTCGCGAGGGGTGGCGGGTCGTTCGATGTGCAGGGCGACCACTTTCTTGATCCGGACGCCGAGCGGGGCAAGCAGCTCCGGCCAGGCCAGCCAGGGACCCGGTGCCAGCACGACGCGGCCGGCGGTGAGCCGGGCACCGGTGCTCAGCGTGAGGACGACGCCGTCCGGTGCGGACCCCACGGCGGTGACCGCGGTGCCCTCCCGAAACGCCGCGCGGTCGCGGAGCCGAGCGGCCAGGAGTTGGGTGAGCGCTCCAACGTCGGCGTAGTGGGCGCCGTCGCCCTCCCAGCCCTGGTCGGCCGGACGCAGCCGCGCTTCGGGGAGGTAGTGCTCCCGGACGGCGGCTTCGTCGGTGCTGACCACGGTCAGGCCCACCGGGTGGATCGGCACCTGTGGGTCTCGCCGGCGCAGGTCCTCGTACCAGCGATGGCTGTAGGCGGCCAGCGCCCGCACCCGTGGGGTGGCACCGCGCGGGAAGTGCAGGCCGGCGGAGAACCGGGACACTCCGCCGCCAACCACTCCCCTGTCGATCACCGTCACCCGCCGGTGGGGCGCGCGGGCCAGTGCCTCGGTGGCCACCAGGCAGCCGACCACTCCGGCACCGACCACCACGACGTCGGCGTCCACATGATCGCACGCCCTTTGGCCCAGGATTTTCCCGGAAAGAAAGGCCTCCGGGCGTGCAGCTTCGCCATAATCGCACGCCCTTTGGCCCAGGATCGTCCCGGAAAGAAAGGCCTCCGGGCGTGCAGCTTCGCCATAATCGCACGCCCTTTGGCCCATTAGCGGGCCCCTGTCTTGGGTGACCACTCGACGAACGCCGGGTCCTGTCCCCTGCTCCGGACGCCGCGGATCCGGTCGACGATCCGCTGGCTGCGCCAGGCGGYGAGGCTGAGGTTCGGGTCGGCGAGGCCGCGCTGCGTGCGGACGGCATTTTGCAGGAACAGGTTCCGGTCGGCCGGGCCGTCCCAGTTGGCGGCGAAGTCGGCGTCCACCTGATACTCGTCGTCCTCCCGCGCCAGGCGTTGCTCCAGGGGTGCCAGGAAGTCCATCCGGGCCGGCTGGAACCCGGTGGCCCAGATGATCACTTCGGCCTCGAAGATCTCCAGGCCGCCGGCCAGGTCGTTGTGCTGGACGGAGATGCTCCAGCCGTCCGGCGAGCACGCCTCGACGCTGACCACCTCGCGGTTGGGGTAGAGCCCGGTGAGCTGCGGGGCGCCCGTGATGAACCGGTGGACGTAGATCTGCTGATAGATTTCCCGGGCGGTGGACTCGGAGATGCCGTCGCTGGTCAGCACCTGCTGGCTGTTGAAGTCGGCCCGTACAGCCAGGTCGAGCTCGGCAAAGTAGTCGGAGTGGCAGGGCATGTAGAACTCGTTGGTGAACGGCGAGTCGTCGATCGGGAAGTAGTTGCGCCGGCGGGACAGCCACGACACCCGGTGCGGCAGTTCGCTGTCGGGCCGGGAGATCAGGTCGAGGAACGCCTCGGCGCCGGACTGGCCGCCGCCGATCACCGCCACCCGCTTGTCGCGCAGGCGGACGGCTTTCGACCTGAACTCGCTGACGTGGAACTGAGTGCTGCCCAGGTGCGGGCGGGCGAACATCGGCACCCACGGCACGGTGCCGACGCCGACCACCACGTTGTCGGCGAGGAGAGCGCGCTTGTCGGTCTGCACGACAAACGCGTCGCCGGTGAAGTCGACGGCCTGCGCCTCCTCGCCGAACACAACGTTCTCGTTGCGACTGCAGGCCCAGCCGAGGTAGTTACGGAACTCCTCGCGGGGCACTTTTTCGAACTGTGCGTTGAGGTAGTGGTAGATTCGCCCGCGGTCGTGGAGATAGGCTATGAACGAGAATGGACTGGTCGGGTCGGACAGGCTCACAAGGTCCTTGAACAAGGACACTTGGAGGGTCGCTCCAGGGATGAGCTGATCGTCGTGCCAGGTGAATTCGGCCTTCCTGTCGATGACCAGGTTCGGCATCCCTGGGTCACCGTGCAACAGGGCTGCCAGGCTCAGGTTGGCCGGTCCGGCCCCGATTCCGACACAGCGGTACCGCGGAGACTTACTCCCCATGAGAAGAGCTCGCTTTCAGCGTTCGGACAGACGAACTTACATTCGCTCGTGAAACCGGCCGCGCGGGCCCAGGGCGTCAGCGATGGCGAGGCGCAGCACCTCGGAGGCGCCCTCGTAGATCCGCAGCGACCGGATCTGCCGGTACAGCCGCTCCGGCAGGCTGTCGTGCACCAGCCCGGCCGCGCCGTAGACCTGCACGGCCGCGTCCACGACCTGCTGGGCGGCCTCGGTGGCGTACAGCTTCGCGATGCTGGAGTGCCTGGCCAGCGGGGCGCCCCGGTCGGCCTCCCAGGCGGCCCTGGCCACCAGGAGGGCGGCGGCGTTCAGCCGTACCTCGACATCGGCGAAGCTGGCCTTCACCGTCGGCAGGTCGAACAGCCGCCTGCCGTACGCGGCCCGTTCTCTGGCCCTGGCCAAAGCGGCGTCGGCGGCCCGGCGGGCGAAGCCAAGCGCCGCGGCGCCGACGGTGAGGCGGAACCGTTCGAGCAGCTCCATGGCCACGACAAACCCGCCGCCGCGGGGGCCCAGGACGGCGTCGGCCGGGACCCGGCAGCCGTCGAACTCCAGTCGGGCGATGTCGCGTTCGGCCACCATGTCGATCGGCTCGATCCGCAGGCCCGGGGTGCCGGCCGGGACGAGCAGCGCGGTCAGGCCCAGCGCGGCCGGGCCGTCACCGGTGCGGGCCACCACGCAGAAGACGTCGGCGCCCGCGGCGCCGGCGATCCACATCTTGTTCCCGTCCAGGACGTACTGCGCGCCGTCCGGCACGGCGCGCAGGGCGAGCGCGGCGACGTCCGAGCCGGCCTGCTCCTCCGACAGCGCGAACGCACCTGCCAGCTCGCCGCAGGCCATGCCGGGCAGCCAGCGCCGCTTCTGCTCGTCGGTGCCGTGGCGCTGGATCGGCCAGGCGGCCAGGACCTGGATCGAGAACGCGAAGTCGGCCAGGTCCTCGGTGTAGGCCAGGGCTTCCCTCGTCAGACACAGGCTGCGCAGGTCGGCGGGCTCCAGCAACCCCGCGGCCCCCAGCTCGCGCAGCACGCGGGCGCCGTACTTCGCCGGCGCGCCGGTCCGGGCTGCCGCCGCCAGATCGGCGCGGGTGTCCCAGAACCTGCCGAGCGCCTCGGCCAGCTCGCGGTGTGACTGCTCGTAGAACGGCAGCGCCACCAGCTCCGGGTCCAGGCTCATGCGGCGGCCCGCCCTGCCATCAGGCGCCTGGCCAACTGCGGCTCGACGAAGAACGCGAACGAGGCGTAGCCGCGCCACACCCGCTGCCAGGCTCGCTCGACGGCAACCGGGCCGGCAGTGCGGCCGACGTGGTCGAGGTAGCCGACGATCAGGTCGGTCGCCTGGCGGGCGTGGCCGGCCGAGACGTTGTCGATGGACAGATGCGCCGCCTCGTAGGCGATGTCGAAACGGTGGTGGCGCATCTTCTCCATCTCATGYAGCCGCAGCTCGCCGAGGCCGAACATCTCTACCCCCAGGCTGTAGCCGAGGATCTCCTCGTAGCGGGAGTCCGGGAACAGCGCCAGGCTGAGCTGGTAGGTGGCGTACGGGTAGGTCAGGTCGGGCAGCTCGGCCTGGGTGAGGAACTCCTCCGAGCGCGGGTGCGGYAGGTGGATGTCCATGCTGGCCAGGGCCTGCTGGATCAGCGTGATGTGGTTCTTGGCGATGTCGCCGCGGCCCATCTCGTCGGCGTAGATGGCGAACAGCGGCCCGTCGCTGGGGCGGTGGAAGCGGCCGGTGTTGCCGATCCGGTGCATSCAGGCGCCGTCGACGAGGTTGCCCAGCGCGAACCGCTTCTGGTTGTTGATCACGTTCTTCCTGGACGGGATGTCGGTCAGCGGCCGGAAGGGCTCGACGAGCTTCGTCCAGTAGAGGGTGTCCACCCGCTCCCACAGCGCCTCGGGGCTGTAGTCGAACCAGCTGGCGTCGGTGTAGCGTCCGGCGGCTCCCAGCTCGAACATCCCCTCGGCCTGGGCGAGCACCCGCTCGACGCGGCTGCGGGCGGCAGCCAGCACGCTGGGGAACCGCTCGACGTTGACCAGGCGGTACAGGAACTGACGCTCGTCGAGAGCCGGCGGCTCGGCCGCGAGGACGTCGCCGGGGTTGGCAGCCACGAGCGCATGCTGCCAGGCAGCGGCACCCTCGTCGCCGGCGGTGCAGGCAGCCAGGTCGGCGCCGGGTTCCTCACCCGCGGCAACAGCGGCCGCCCACCGCCCGATCGTGCGCGCTTCGGCCTCGTCGAAGATCCCGAACATCGGCCCACCGAACGTGATCGCCCTGGTGAAGCGGCAACCGCCGGCCCGCAGCGGCTTCAGCTGGCTGGAGGAGCGGAACTGACGGATGAACGCCGCGGCGTCGAACGCCGGGTCGGCGAACAGGTCGCGCAGCGGGGTACCGGAGATCTGCACCTTGTGGTGCTGGCGGCCCGCGTACGGTGCGTGCCTGGCGACGATCAGCGCCACTCTGGCGTCGAGTGACAGGCCCTGGTGCCAGCTCGCGAGATCGTCGAGCATCGCCACGTRCGCGCTCTCCAGACGCACGACGAGCTGGATCGCCGCGAGYAGCCGCGCCCGGTCGGCCGGGCCGGTAGGCGACTGCTCGGTAAGCGCCAGATACTCCGCCAGCAGCGGCGCCGGATCGTACCCAGGGCCGTCCACACCGGGTGGGCCGTCCACACCGGATAGTGCGGCGTCGGTGCCCAGTGCCCGGAAGGCGCAGTGCACGCCGACCACCTCGGGCAGGAAACTGGCCGGCAGCCGGGACAGCGACAGGTAGAAGGCGGCCGTCACCACGGTGAGCGGCCGGGCCTGCGCCGCGGTCAGGAAGTCGGTGGCTGCCAGGTCAGGGAGCACCACGCCGTGCTCCGCCAGCAGCCGGCGGCGCTGATGGGCCAGGGTGCGCTCGGCCACGCCACGACCCAGCAACTCCAGCTGCTCGACGCCCAGCCGGTTGACAATCACGGCGGGTTGGGTAGCTGGCTGCGACACGGTGTCCAGCCAGCAGCCTTCGATCAGCGCGAGCGGGGCACGCTGCCGCAGCACCGCGGCCACAGTCTCGGCCGAAGCGGTGCGAAGCCGAGCGGCGACCCCCGCAATCGCCACGCGGGAGCCGGCCAGCTCGGCGAGCACGTGCTCCCGGTCCGGACCGGCCTCCCTGGCCAGACCGGCTTCCCTGGCCAGGGAAGCACTGTCCGGCAGGAACGCGGCGAGCACCCGGCGGGCGGCCACCAGCGTCGCCTCGGACTCCTGCTCGACCAGCAGCTGGCGGTACAGGGCGGCCGGCGGCCCGGCCACGGCCGCGGCTGCCTCGGCGGCCGCGGCCGGGCCGCACTCGAACGGTCCCAGCGGCAGCGAGGTCGTCAGGTCGGTCATGCGGCTTTGCTCCTCGCGGCCAGGTGAGCGGCGAGTCCGTGCATCTTCCCGGTGGCCTCGAACGCCTGACCGCGGCAGTTGAGGTGCAGCCTGTCGCTGCAGTAGATGCCCGCGTCGGCGCAGAGCGGATGGTCGGTGAACGAGACGAAGATCGCGCCGTACTCCTGGGACACCTCCCGCGTGATCCGGGTGACGATCCTGGTCGCCTTGCTGAACATCTCCCCGTACTTCTCGGAGACGATGCCCGCCTGGCTGATATCGAGCATCCCGATGGTGAGGATGTCGGCACCGGTCACCCTGACCCTGGAAACGATCTCGGTCAGCTCGGCGCGCACGGTGACCGGATCGAAGCCCGGCCTGATGAAGTCGTTGCCGCCGCCGGAGAGGAACACCAGGTCGKGCCTGAAATCCAGGGCCGGCCGCAACTGCGTCTGGCGGATTTCGGTCAGCGTCAGATCGCGTTTGGCCAGTCGAATCTCGTCGAGGTCAGGGTGAATGCGGTGCAGCACGGCACTGATCCGGTCCACCCAGGACAGATCCTGGTAGCCGGGCACAGCTTCGCGTATTCCGGTCGAGATGCTGTCACCGATCACCGCGATCCGCTTCCACGGCGCGCCCGCCAGCAGCTCCACACCGGCTTCGGTGGAGATGACGTATGGGTCGGTGGCTTCGGTCAGTTCGGTCATCCCTCGTCCTCGCAGTCGTCGTCGCCGTCGTCGGACCCGGCGCCGACGGCTATGACCGCGGACACTTCCCGCTGCCGAGTGGCAAACTCCAGCCTGGCGATTTCGTCGGCGATCCGCTCGTCCTCGGCGCTTATCTCGGCCCCGTCGAYCCGGCTGAACCCGAGGACGCCCAGCTCACGCAGGCTCTCCTGCATCCTGGGGCCGAACAGGTTGATGTCCTTCAGCGTTGGGACAATCCGGGTGAACACCCGGCGCCGGAATTCGCGCTGGGCGGGCGAGCGGTTGGCCAGCGCGATGCATTCTTCGGCGCCGTAGTCGAGTTTGCGCCACATCTCCTCGCCGACGAACCGGTCCTTGAGCACCCAGCACGCCTCGACCGCGAAATCCTCCCGCTCACGCAGTTCGGCGGTGCTGAGCTGACTGTAGTAGTCGCGCAGTGCCAACCGTCCGAACGCGACATGACGCGCCTCGTCCTGCAGCACGTAGGCGTTGAGCGCCTGCGCCAGCGGATCGCGCATCCGGTCGCGCTGGATGCTGAACGCCGCCAGCGCCAGGCCCTCGATCATCACCTGCATGCCGAGGTAGGTGATGTCCCAGCGGCTGTCACCGATGATCGCCTCAAGCAGGCCGCGCAGACCGGTGGAGATCGGGTAGTGCACTTTGATCTTTGCCTGCAGCATGCGCTGGTACGCCTCGACGTGCCTGGCCTCGTCCATCACCTGCGTGGCGGCGTAGAACTTCGAGGCGATGTCCGGCACGGCCTGGACGACCTTAGCCGAGCACACCAGGCCGCCCTGCTCACCGTGTAGAAACTGGGAATAGAGCCACCCGGCTATGTGCTGGCGGACGGTGGTCCGCTCCGCCTCCGGCAGGCGCTCCCATACCCGCGTCCCCGCGRTCCAGATGAACTCGTCGGGCAGGCCGAGCGGGTTGTCCGGGTCGACGTCGTGGCTCCAGTCCAGCTGCGTCTCGGCGTCCCACTGGCGCTGCTTGCCGCGGGAGTACAGGTTCAGCATCTGTTCGGTGCCGGCGTCGTAGTCCCAGGTGAACAGCGCGTCCCCGCCGAGCGGAACGGCCCAGCCACCAGCCAGCTTCGCCATCGTGTCTGACTTCATGACCACTCTCTTCAGGTCTCTTCAGATCTCTTCAGGCTCGGCTGACGACAGCGCGCCGAAGACGTGAGGACACGGCCCCGAAGGCCCACGCCGCCGGCGGCGTGCCGTCCGGCCGCAGGAACAGCGCGGCCGGCTCGGCCACGGCGCACGGCAGCAGGCGGTTGAACCGGCTGCCACGGCAGGCCGCCCGGAACTCCGCCCCGCCGTCCCGGCYATGCTCGGCCGCGAGGTAGGCGAACGCCGGGTCCAGGGCGCGCCACTGACCGTCGAGGTGGACCTCGCACCAGCCGTGGTCGTTGCCGACGAGGCCCAGCAGGAAGCCGCGGCGGGCCCGCGCCTGGAATCCTTCGGCCCGCAGCCGGTCGGCGAGGACCCTCCCCGCCACGACGCAGTCGGCGACACCCAGATCCCAGGACCGTCGGTGGTCGGTGCGCAGCGGCTCGGCGATCGCCTGATAGCGCACCGCGCCGCTGTCGAAGGCACCGAGGACGTCATCGAACGCCGCGCGGATCCGGCGGTCGGCGATGTCGAAACGCTCGCCGGTGAGCCGGACGCGCACCTGGTACGGATCGACCTGATAACCCTCGGCGACGACCGGCCGCGGCAGGTCGGCAGCCGGGTCGTCCAGGAGCTCGACGCCCTCGGCGTCGAGCTCCGGGACCGCCACCTGGAAGGTCTCACCGGTGGGTGCCMGGTGTACCGCAACCGTCCAGTCCAGGGGCACGAACCAACTGTCCGGCTCGGCCGCCACGAACCGCATGAGCAGCCGCCTGGCTAGTTCGGGCACCGTGGTGCCGGTGCCCGAGTGCAGCGCCGCGTTGGCGACGTCGGTGTAGTCGAGCAGGCCGTCGACCTGCCGCAGGCCGAGCGCGGCGACCCCGGCTTCGTCGGTGCACAGCACGGTGGCCGCGTCGGCGAGGGTGGTGTCGAAGACGGCCAGGTCCGGCGGGGTCGGCTCGAAGCGGAGTCTCACATGAGTTCCTTGATGAGCTCGGCAAGGTCACGCGCGGTAACTGCCGCGAACGGGACGTCGTCGGGAATCGCCACACTCAGTGCGTCCTCGAGATCCACMACCACGCTGAGGATCACCACCGACTCGATCTTCGGTAGCAGGTGCATGGGGAGATCCAGGTCGATGTCGGCCTTGTCCATCTGCAGCCGGTTGGCCAGGGCGGTGGCCACCGCGTCCTCGACGGTCTGCATACTCATGAGGCGTCCTTCACGGTCTTCTGGTAGAGGTCCCTGGCGGCTTGGCGGCGAACCTTGCCGGAGCTGGTGTGCGGGATGGAGCGGACGGGCACGGGGTGCACGAACGCCACCCCGGGGCCGAGCTCAGCGGAGATGGCCGCCTCGACGGCACTCGTCAGAGCGGCGGCCTCCGCACCCTCGAKCGGCGTCTCGACGAGGACCGCGAGGTGCTCGAAGCCGCCGTCCCTGGCCTGGAGGGCGGCGCAGGCCCGGACGTCGAAACCCTGGACGCGGCGCGCGATCTGCTCAACGTCTTCGGCGTAGTAGTTCTGACCGCGGATGATTGCCATGTCCTTGAGGCGGCCGACCAGGAACAACTCGCCCTCGGCCTCGAACCCGAGGTCGCCGGTGCGCAACCAGCCGTCGGAGGTGAAGGGCTGTTGGTCGGCGGGCASCCCGAGGTAGCCGCCCATCACGGCCGCGCCACGGATCTGGACCTCACCGACCTGACCGGCACCCGGGGCGTCGATCCGGAAGGCGATGCCCGGCGCCGCCGAACCGCAGGCGACGACCTCACGGGCGTTGTCGGCCTCCGGGGCGACGCGGGCGACCTCGTCGCCCGGCGCGAGGGCGAACCGGTCGACGGTGAGGTGCCACGGCAGGTCCTTCGGCGTCGCCCAGCTGACGACGAGCGTGGCTTCGGCCATGCCGTAGCACGGAAGCATCGCCTCGGGCCGGAACCCGTACGGGCCGAACACCCGGTTGAATGCCTCCAGCGTCGACCACCGCACGGGCTCGGCGCCGTTGCAGGCGGCCCGCCACCCGGACAGATCGAGTCCGTCGGGAGCGCCGCCGGCTTCGACCGCGTCGACCATGYGCTGATAGGCGAAGTTGGGCATGGGCAGCACGCTGGCGCCGGACGCCGCCGCGCCAGCCAGCCACCCGCGGGTGTCCCGGAGGAAGTCGGTGGTGCGCCAGAGGTTGACTGAGCAGCCCCTGGCCAGGTGCGCGAGCATGCCGAACAGGCCCATGTCGTGGAACAGCGGCAGCCAGATGCCGATCTCGTCGGTCTCGGTCAGGCCCAGGCCGTCGGCTATGGCCGCCAGGCCGGCCAGGATGGTGCCGGCGGTCAGCGCGACGCCCTTGGGCGCCGAGGTGCTACCGGAGGTGTACTGGATCACCGCGAACTCGTCGGCCGGGTTCTCACCGACCGGCCCGGCCGGCTCGGGTACCTCCGTGATCTCGGGTACCTCCGTGATGTCGTCCAGCCGGACGTTYGGCAACGTTCCGAGCCGGCTGAGCAGGTGCGCGCTCTGGCCGTCCACCAGCAGGGTCTCCAGCTCGGCGTCCTCGATGACGCGGCGCAGGTGCTTCTGGTAGCCCTCGCTGCYCCCGAACGCCACGGGGAGGGCGATGGGCACCGCGGCAGCCCCGATCCGGAAGCACGCGAGCAGCCCGCGCAGCCAGGGTTCGCCGTTGGCCATCAGGATGCCGACGCGACGCCGGCCGGCGATCACTGTTGCCGTCCGCTCGGCGTCGGCCAGCAGTTGCGTGACGGGTACGGATCGTCCCTCGAACGGCAGGTGCAGTGCCGTCTTCGGGCGGGCGTTGGTGCCTACCGCATCCCAGAGCGCGCTCACCAGGTCTCCCCCTTGCCCGAATAAACGAAATAACGCCCCAAATCGGGAGATTGACGGAATCAATGGAAGCGAAACACAAGTTACGTCAGAGCGCAAGAAGGTTACTAATCTTCAATCAATCGTTCGATTTCGACGATCTTTGCCGTGTTCCTTGAACCGGTATCTGGGTGTGCGGAGCTGGTGCGCGCGACCCGTGTCGGGTACGCGTGGGGAAAGCGGCGCTTCGCTCGCGCCGCGTCACCCAGGGCGCCGCGAGCCACCTCACAGCACGGCTACAAGCCGTCACCGATCACAACGTAGCGCGATCTCTGCGCGGCCCTGGGAGTTCGGGTACCCGTTCGCGCTCGGCCTGATGGCCTTGGTGTCCATTATGCCGTACGTGATCTTCAGGCAGCGGCGGTGGCCGTGACCAGCGCGCGGAGAACGAGGGCGTCGGCTGGCCCACGTAGCGTGAGGTTGCCGCCGGTGTGGATCRCGCAGCCCGCTCCGACTGCCTCGATCAGCTGGTCACGTATCGCCCCGCAGGCTCGTGAGCGGCGGCTCGTACGCGGAAACTGGGACGTATGGCGAGCGGCAGACTGCGGATCTACCTCGGCGCGGCGCCCGGGGTGGGCAAGACCTACGACATGCTCTGTGAGGCTCAGCGGCGCAAGGCACGCGGAACGGACGTCGTGGTYGGGCTGGTGGAGACCCATGGGCGACCGCGGACCGCCGCGTTGCTGGACGGATTGGAAATCATGCCCCRCCGCACGGTCTCCTACCGCGGTGCCACCTTTACCGAGATGGACGTGGATGCGATCCTGGCCCGCGCGCCAGCGGTGGTGCTCGTCGACGAGCTGGCGCACACGACCGTCCCGGGGTGCCGGAACGCCAAGCGCTGGCAGGACGTCCACGAGCTGTTGAACGCGGGCATCGACGTGCTGTCGACATTGAACATCCAACATCTGGAGTCACTCAACGACGTCGTGGAAAGGATCACCGGAGTCCCGCAGCGGGAGACCGTGCCGGACGCAGTGGTACGCGCCGCCGAACAGGTCGAACTGGTCGATATGACACCGGAGGCGCTGCGGCGGCGGATGGTCCACGGCAACATCTACGGCCCAGACAAGGTCGACGCCGCGCTGGGCAACTACTTCCGAGTCGRCAATCTGACCGCGCTGCGGGAGTTGGCGCTGCTGTGGCTGGCCGACAAGGTGGACGAACAGCTCGATCACTACCGCACCGAGCACCAGATCTCYGGCATCTGGGAGACGCGGGAGCGGGTGGTTGTCGCACTGACCGGCGGCCCTGAGGGCGACACGCTGATCCGCCGGGCGGCGCGGATCGCGGATCGCGCCAAGGGTGCGGACCTGCTCGCGGTCCACGTCACCCGATCCGATGGCCTGGCCGGTGCGTCGCCCGCGCACCTGGCCCGGCAGCGGGTGTTGGTGGAGAGCCTGGGCGGCAGCTACCACCAGGTGGTCGGGGACGACATTCCCATYGCGCTGCTTGAATTCGCCCGAGCGGAGAACGCGACCCAGCTCGTGCTAGGCGCGAGCCGGCGCGGCCGGCTGGCCCACATGATCGACCCTGGTATCGGCGTCACGACAACGAAACTGTCCGGGCCGATCGACGTGCACCTGGTCACCCATGAGGAGGTGGGCAAGGGGCGGCTGCTGCCCCGCCGGGCCCGTGGGCTGACCCTCCGGCGGCGGCTTGCCGGTGTCCTGGCCGCGGTCGTGCTGCTGCCGCTGCTGACCCTTGCGTTGACGCACCAGCGGACCGGTCTCAACCTGACCAGCAACGTGCTGGGGTTCCTGATCGTGGTGGTCGCTGTGGCGCTGGTGGGCGGCCTGCTGCCGGCACTGCTGGCCGCGGTCGGCGGCTTGCTGCTGCTGAACTACTACTTCATCCAACCAGTACACCGCTTCATCGTCGCTGAGAGTAACAACGTTCTCGCGCTCCTGGCGTTCCTGGCGGTTGCGGTGATGGTGAGCAGCGTGGTCGACCTGGYCGCCCGGCGGACCAGCCAGGCGGTACGCGCCACCGCGGAGGCGGAGATGCTCTCGACCCTGGCCGGGAGCGTGCTGCGCGGCGAGCAGGCACTGCCGGCGCTGCTCACGCAGGTGCGGGAGACGTTCGGGCTGACCTCGGTCGCCCTGCTCGAACGCGCGGCCGAGGGCGGTCAGAACGGCGCCCGCAAGGCAGACCGCCACGGCTGGCGGGTGGTCGACAGCGCYGGGCCCGACCCATGCCTGCGGCCGGACGAGGCCGACACGGAGGTACCGGTCAGCGAGAACCTGACGTTGGTCCTGCGGGGCCGGCCGCTGCCCGCGGCGGACCGCCGGGTACTCACCGCCTTCGCCGCGCAGGCCGCGGTCGCCCTCGAACAGCGACGGCTGGCCCAGGTGGCAGCGGAAGCCGGGCCACTCGCCGAAGCGGACCGCACCCGCCGCGCCCTGCTCACTGCCGTCAGCCACGACCTGCGCAGCCCGCTCGCCACGGCCTCGGCGGCAGTCGCGAACCTGCGCGGCAACGAGGTCGAGTGGAGCGCCGAGGAGCAGGCGGAACTGCTCGCCACCGCTGAGGAAGCGTTGGACCACCTGGCCCGGCTGGTGGAGAACCTGCTCGACATGAGCCGGTTGCAGGCTGGACGCCTGAGCGTGTTCCCCGCCCCGGTCGGGCTCGACGACGTGATTCCCGGCGTGCTGCGCGACCTGGGCCCGGCGGCTCGCGACGTGGCTGTGACGGTCCCGGACGACCTTCCGCTGGCCTACGYCGACCCGGCGCTGCTGGAACGGGTGATCGCCAACCTGCTGTCCAACGCGGYCCGCTACTCACCCCCGGGCCAGCCCCCGCTGATCACCGCCAGTGCGTTGCACGACCGGATCCAGCTGCGGGTCATCGACCGCGGGCCTGGACTGCCCGCGGAGGACCGTGACCAGGCGTTCACGCCGTTCCAGCGGCTGGGCGACACCGACAACGCCAGCGGCATCGGGCTGGGCCTCGCGCTCTCCCGAGGCCTGACGGAGGCGATGGGCGGCACCCTGACACCGGAGGACACCCCCGGCGGGGGCCTGACCATGGTGGTAGCGCTGCCGGTCGCGACGGTCGGCGATTCTACCCAGCCGGCGGACGGTGCGGCCTGAGATCGCGGGACGGTCAACAGACAACGAGGTCATAGTTTGACAACAAGGTCATAACTGGACAACAAGGTCATGACTGGATAACAAGGTCATGGTTGGAACCGGTAGCCCATGCCTGGCTCGGTGATGAGGTGGCGGGGCTGTGCCGGGTTGAGTTCAAGTTTGTGGCGCAGCCGGCCGATGTACTGGCGCAGGTAGTGGCTCTGCTCCTTGGGTGCGGGCCCGCCGGCCCGGGRCAGCAGATCCCGGTAGGTCAGTAGCTTTTCGGGGTGGCGGACCAGGACGTCGAGCAGGTGCCATTCCGTGGGGGTGAGCCGGACCTCGGCGGGGCCGTCCGGGCGGGCGCTGTCGGGTTTGCGGGTGACGCGCCGTGCGTCGAGGTCGATCAGATAGTCGCCCAGGGCGACGGTGAGCGGTTCGGTGGGCGGCGGGGTGCGCCGGACGACGGCGCGCAGCCGGGCGAGCAGTTCGTCGACCCGGAAGGGCTTGGTGACGTAGTCGTCGGCACCGGCGTCCAACGCTGCGATCTTATCGCTGCTGCCGGCGCGTCCGGAGAGCACGATGACCGGGGCGGCGGTCCAGCCGCGCAGGGCGTGGATGACGTCAACGCCGTCGAGGTCGGGAAGCCCGAGGTCGAGCAGGATGATATCGGGTTCGTGTTCGGCGGCGGCGGCGAGCGCGCGGCTTCCGTCCGCGGCGACGGTGACCTGGTAGCCGCGGGCGCGCAGGGTGATGTGTAGCGCGCGGAGCAGCCGTGGGTCGTCGTCCACCACGAGTACGCTGGTCACGCGTCGTCTCCCGGCAGTGAACCGAGCGGTACGGCGGGCAGGGTGCGAACCATCGTGAGGCCTCCGCCGGGGTGTCCTCGGGGCTGAGCGTTCCGTCCATAGCTTCGACCCGGGAGTTTGTCTGGGAAAGTGCCCCGGCCGCAGTGGGCGGTGCGCGGGACGGGTCCTGCGCACCGCCCCCGGGCCAGCGTCACCCGGGCCAGTCCAGCTACCTGGTCGTCCTGTCGAGGGCCAGGTTCAGGGTGAGGACGTTGACCGTGGGTTCGCCCATGAAGCCCAGCGCCCGACCGTCTTCGTGGTCGTGGACCAGCGCGTGGACCGTGGCCGGGTCGAGACCGCGTTCCTTCGCGACCCGGTTCACCTGCAGGTAGGCGTAGGCCGGGGAGATGTCGGGGTCGAGGCCGCTGCCGGAAGCGGTGACCGCGTCCGGCGGGACCGGGTTGTCCGTGCCCTTACCCGGCCCCTTGACCGGCGCAGTGACGCCGGCCGAGTAGTCCTCGCCGAACCTGGCGCACTCGACCTTGACGCCTTGGTACGTGGCGACGAAGGGCGCGGCCGGGCACTCCTCGTTGATGCTGACGACCCGGGTGACCGGTCCGGTGGTGCCGCCGGTCCGGAACACCGACAGGACCGCGCCGACGCCGTTCGCGGTGCAGAAGGGACGCCGGCCGTCGACCCCTTCCAGGTCACCGATGGCCTTGCTGCGGGCGCAGACCTGGGTGAGCAGGCTCTGGCTGCTTTCGTCCTCGTCCTTGGTGGCCGGGTCGTCGAAACTGTCGACGATGTTTTCCGGGCCGAGGTTGGACGCGGACGTCGACGTCGGGTCGTACCCGTCGCCGGCCGCCGAGGGGCGGGACTGGAAGTATTTGGGAATCGGGTTGCCCTTGTCGTCGGTGAACAGTTGGCCGATCTCGGCTGAGCCGACGATCTGGCCGCTGGCGTTCGTGACGAACGAGCCGTTCGCCTTATCCTTCAGCCCGGGAAGCTGCGCGATGGCCGTGATGACCAGCGGATAGGCGATGCCGGTCAGCACGGTCAGCACGAGCAGTGCGCGGAAGGCGGCGAGGTGCTGCCGCACGAAGGAGGGAAGTCGGGTCGCAGGCATGGTTACCGGGCTCCCGGGATGAACTGGATGACAAGGTCGATGAGTTTGATCCCGACGAACGGGATGATCAGACCGCCGACGCCGTAGATGTAGAGGTTGCGACGCAGCATCGCCGACGCGCTGGACGGGGTGTAACGGACGCCGCGCAGCGCCAGCGGGATCAGGGCGACGATGACGAGCGCGTTGAAGATGACGGCGGAGAGGATCGCCGACTGCGGGCTGTGCAGCCGCATGAGGTTGAGCGCGTCCAGCCCGGGGTAGATCGCCGCGAACATCGCCGGGATGATCGCGAAGTACTTGGCGATGTCGTTGGCGATCGAGAAGGTGGTCAGCGCCCCGCGGGTGATGAGCAGCTGCTTCCCGATCTCGACGATCTCGATCAGCTTCGTCGGGTTGGAGTCGAGGTCGACCATGTTGCCGGCCTCCTTGGCGGCCGACGTGCCGGTGTTCATCGCCACGCCGACATCGGCCTGGGCGAGCGCAGGGGCGTCGTTGGTGCCGTCGCCGGTCATTGCGACGAGCTTGCCGCCGGCCTGCTCTCGTTTGATCAGGGCCATCTTGTCTTCGGGCGTGGCCTCGGCGAGGAAGTCGTCGACGCCCGCCTCCTCGGCGATCGACCGGGCGGTCAGCGGATTGTCACCGGTGATCATAATGGTGCGGATGCCCATCCGGCGCATCTCGTCGAACCGCTCACGCATGCCCTGCTTGACGACGTCCTTGAGCTGGATCACGCCCAGGACGCGGGCCAGGCCGCCATCGGTGGCCTCGGCGACGACCAGCGGGGTGCCACCGGAAGCGGAGATGCCGTCCACGATCTCCCCGGTCTCCGCGGGCACGGCGCCACCAAGATCGYGCACCCAGGTGATCACCGCGCTGGCCGCTCCCTTGCGCACCTGCCGGTTCGCCCCCCCGTCGATCRCATCGAGGTCGACCCCGGACATCCGGGTCTGGGCGGTGAACGCCACGAACCGGGCGTGGCTGAGCTCGCCGGGACCGCGCTCCCGCAGGCCGTAGGTGTTCTTCGCGTGCACGACGATGGAGCGGCCCTCGGGGGTCTCGTCCGCGAGCGAGGACAGCTGGGCCGCGCTGGCCAGGTCATTCTCCGATGTGCCGCCGACCGGGACGAAGGCCCGTGCCTCCCGGTTGCCAATGGTGATCGTCCCGGTCTTGTCGAGCAGGAGGGTATTGACATCGCCGGCGGCCTCGACGGCCCGGCCGGACATGGCCAGCACGTTGCGTTGGACCAGCCGGTCCATGCCGGCGATGCCGATCGCGGACAGCAACGCGCCGATTGTCGTCGGAATCAGGCAGACCAGCAGTGACACCATCACGATCCCGGACAGGCCGTCGCCGTTCAGCGCACCGGTGTCCGGCACGCCCGGCAGCTGCGCCTTCGAGAAGATCGCCAACGGCTGCAGGGTCGCGACAGCGAGCAGAAAGGTGAGCGTCAGGGCGGCCAGCAGGATGTTCAGCGCGATCTCGTTCRGGGTCTTCTGCCGATTCGCCCCCTCCACCAGCGCAATCATCCGGTCGATGAAGCTCTCGCCCGGTTTCTGAGTGATCCGCACGACGATCCGGTCCGACAGCACCCGGGTGCCGCCGGTCACCGAACTGCGATCACCGCCGKACTCCCGGATCACCGGCGCGGACTCACCGGTGATGGCCGACTCGTCAACGCTGRCAATCCCCTCGATGACGTCRCCGTCCCCGGGGATGAACTGACCGGCCTCGACGACGACGGTGTCGCCCTGCCGCAGCCGCGGCGCGGGCACCTCCTCAAGCCGGCCGTCGTCGCGCAGYCGGTGGGCGATCGTGTCAGTCTTGGTGCGGCGTAGCGCGTCCGCCTGGGCCCTGCCGCGGCCCTCCGCAACCGCTTCGGCGAGGTTGGCGAACAGCACGGTCAGCCAGAGCCAGACCGTGATCAGCCAGCTGAACGCGGTCTCGTCCCGAATCGCCAGGACGGTGGTGAACACCGCGCCGATCTCCACGATGAACATCACCGGGTTGCGCCACAGCGTGCGCGGGTCGAGCTTGCGCAGCGCGCCCGGYGTCGACCGCAGGAGCATCGTCGGGTCGAGCAGCCCCCCCTGCACTCGCCGGGGAGCCGGCGGCGGGGTCGGCGCGGGCGCCGGAACCGGCGTACCCGCAATGGTCKAGGTGKACATCTAGTGCAAACCCTCCGCAAGCGGCCCGAGCGCGAGCGCCGGGAAGAAGGTCAGAGCGACGATGATCACGGTAACGCCGGTTAGCATGCCGACGAACTGCGGGCGATGCGTCGGTAGTGTTCCCGCGGTTTCCGGCACCGGCTGCTGTTTCGCCAACGATCCGGCCAGCCCCAACACGAAGACCATCGGCAGGAACCGCCCGAACGCCATCGCGAGGCCGAGCGCGGTGTTGTACCAGTCGGTGTTCACCGTGATGCCGGCGAACGCCGAGCCGTTGTTGTTCGCCGCCGAGGTGAAGGCGTAGAGCACCTCGGACAGGCCGTGCGGCYCGCTGTTGAGCATCCCCGCCCGTTCCCCCGGCAGCGCCATCGCCAGGCCGGTGCCGACCAGCACGATGACCGGCATCGTGAGGAAATACAGCGAGGCGAACTTGATCTCTCGACTACCGATCTTCTTGCCCAGGTACTCCGGCGTTCGTCCGATCATCAAACCCGCGACGAACACCGTGATCACTGCAAGGACCAGGATGCCGTAGAGTCCCGATCCGGTGCCGCCGGGCGCGACCTCGCCGAGCATCATGTTGAACAGCAGCGTCGCGCCACCCAGGCTGGTGTACGAGTCATGGAACGAGTCGACGGACCCGGTTGACGTCAGCGTCGTCCCCGTGGCGAACAGCGCCGAATCCGGCACACCGAACCGGGTCTCCGTAGCCTCGCGGGCCGCCCCGACCGCTGTCGGCACCGTGCCGTGGTGGATCGCCTGGAACACCTCGTTGGCTCCCAGACTGCCCAGCGCCAGCACCGCCATCACCGCGACGATCGCCAGCCCCTGCCGGGTGCTGCCGACCATCTTGCCGAACGTCCGCGGCAACGCGAACCCGATCGACAGCAGCAGGTAGATCTCGAACCAGTTCGTCCAGGAGGTCGGGTTCTCGAAGGGATGCGAGGAGTTGGCGTTGTAGAAGCCGCCGCCGTTGGTGCCGAAGTCCTTGATGGCCTCCTGGCTGGCGACCGGACCCCCGGTGACCGCCTGCTCCCCCCCGGCCAGGGTGGGGACCGTGGTGTTCCCGTGGAAGTTCTGGATCGCGCCGCCGACGATCAGCACGATCGCCGCGAGCGCGCAGACCGGCAGCAGGATCCGCACGACGGTGCGGACCAGGTCCACCCAGAAGTTTCCCAGCTGGTCGGTCTTCTTCCGGGCGAAGCCGCGCACCACCGCGATCGCCACCGCGATGCCTACCGCGGCGGACACGAAGTTCTGCACCGCCAGACCGGACATCTGGACCAGATGGCCCATCGTCGACTCACCCGAATAGGCCTGCCAGTTCGTGTTCGTGGYGAAACTGACCGCCGTGTTCCACGCCAGGTCCGGCTTGRCCGCCGGCAGGCCCAGCGCCAGCCACAGGTGGTTCTGCACCCGCTGGAACAGGTACAGGAACAGCACCGATACGAGCGAGAACGCCAGCACGCTGCGTGCATACACCGACCAGCRCTGCTCGGCGTCCGGATCCACCCCGACCAGCCGGTAGATACCGCGTTCCACCCGCAGGTGCTTCCCGCTCATATACACCCGGGCCATATAGTCGCCAAATGGCCGGTAAGTCAGGGCAAGAGCCAGCACCATCGAGACGATGAAGATGACGCCTGCGGCGTTCGTGCCCATCTAGAACCGCTCCGGGGACAGCAGAGCCGCCACGAGGAAGATCGTGAGAGCTACGGCAAGGATCAGGCCGGCGATGTTCTCCACGCTCACAGCTTCTCCACCGCCTTGAGGGTTAGCCCGAGTACCGCGAACACCGCAAGGGTCAGCAGTACGAAGACAACGTCACGCACGGAACTCCTGCCTTCTACTTTGGATGAGATCGGATCTGGATGAGATCGGAACAAATGTCGCCGCCTTGGCCGGTGTCCTGGCCTGATGGMAGGTGCCAGTATCGAGCCCTTGYCGCCAGCGGACCAGCGAAGCTAACGGTCCAATGACGCCCAATCCCGAAAATTCAACACGGCGCTCACACGGCATCCGACCCGGACGAGATCCKCACCCGCGTAAAACTCGGTGTGCACAACCCGGATGAGACGCAGAACACCTCTCGGTGGTCCACGGACAGCCGCCCGGGCGGGGACCAGGCCGGTCCGCCCCGCCCTGTCCAGGTGATCCCCGCGAAGGGTGTCCAGACGCCGGGKTGTYCGGACGCCGGGGTGTCCGGACGCMACCGTGAGTGCCAATGAGGCGTGGTGGTTACGGCTGGTAGCGGTAGCCCAGGCCCGGTTCGGTGGTCAGGTAGCGGGGTCGGGTCGGGTCGGGTTCGAGTTTGCGACGCAGTTTGTTGATGTAGAGGCGGAGCGAGGAGCTGTCGTCCGCCACGCCGGGACCCCAGACCTGGCTGATCAGCTGCTGATGGCTGACGAGCTTGCCGGGGTGGCGTACCAGTGCTTCCAGCAGCCGCCATTCCGTCGGGGTGAGGCGTGGACCGTCCGGCTTGTCCTCTCCACCGGTCGCGGATGGATCCTCATGACCGCTGCCCGCGTCGGCGTCGGCGTCGGCGTCGGCGTCGGCGTCGGCGCTGTCTCGTGAGCTGATTCGCTTTTCGCCGAGGTCGATCCGGTACCGGCCGAGGTCGACAACGGTCACCGATTCCGCGCTGGTGGCGCGGCGGGTCACGGCCCGGACCCGGGCCAGCAACTCGTCGATCGAGAACGGCTTCGTGACGTAGTCGTCGGCGCCGGCGTCGAGCGCGGCCACCTTGTCGTGGCCCGAGGCGCGACCGGACAACACGATGATGGGAACCCCGGTCCAAGCCCGTAGCCCCTGGATGACCTCAACGCCGTCCATGTCGGGCAAGCCAAGATCCAGAATGACCAGGTCGGGTGGGCACGACGCCGCCTCCGACAGCGCGTGCCGGCCGTCCAGCGCTGTGCGTACCTCGAACCCCCGAGCGCGCAGGGTGATTCGCATGGCCCGCAGCAGCTGCGGTTCGTCCTCCACGAACAGAAGACGGGTCATATCCGCCCCGTCCCCTCCAGCCACCTCCGGACCGGCGGCGCCTCCTACCCTGGCATCATCCCTCATCCTCGCCCCCTGYGCCTTCGCCCGTCCGGATCAGAAGAGGGTCAGGGGCTCGGTCGGTATCGGCTGAGGCAGTGCATCGAGCTCAGGCACCCGTACCCGTACGTCATCGTGGAAGCAGCGGGCGAGTAGTAGCGCGTCGGCGTTGTCCGGGGTGTGAATAAACACGGTGGGTGATCGACCCTCGCGCAGCCACTCGATGGCAGTGTCAATCCAACGCTGCCAGCCTTTGATCGTCTGCGTGGAGGCGTCGCGGCCGAGGTAGCGGACGATCGGCCGGTCGGTCAACGCGAGCGATCGGAGCGGCACGCGCGGTTTCCTGGTCCAGGCTTCTCGTTCGGCATCGCTGCCTGGCGGGCTTTGAAAGAATGTGGTGGTGTCGAATGGAATCCATTCGGCGGTCGCGGCGGCAAGGACTCCTTCGAGAAGTCGCGCTGCGCGAGGGTCGTTGAAGAATGCGGGGTGGCGGACCTCCACAGCGTACCGGTGGGACCTGGTGAGCCGGCGCAGAAAGCGGGCAAGCACGGGGACGTCGGCCGGGGTGAACGATCCTGGTAGCTGTATCCAGAGGGCATGGGCCCGTGGGCCGAGTGGCTCGATCGCTTCCAGGAAGGCGTGTAACGCTTCGTCGACGCCCGTCAGGCGGCGTTCGTGCGTGATGGTTTTTGGCAGCTTGATCACGAATCGGAAGTCGGCGTCGGTCTGCTGCGCCCACGAGGCCACGGCGCTCCTGGCCGGAGTCGCATAGAACGTTGCATTCCCTTCGACCGCGTTGCACCAGCTGGCGTAGTTTCGCAGGCGTTCGTGAGGCGGGAGCGGATGCGCCAGAAAGCGCCCTTGCCATGACTTGTGAGCCCACATCGCGCACCCCACATGAAGACGCATGACCCAAGCCCTCCATGAACAAACTGCTCCCGAGGCAGCCGGAACCGAGTTCGCCCGCCAAGTCGCGACCGTGCCACAGGTACTGTAGTCCGGGCGTCGAGTCCGCCCCCGGCGTCCGGTGCGCCGCGGGCCGACAGCCCGCGCTCCAGCGATCCACTATCCTTTCCGTACTGGCGAAGTCTAGTTGACCTACGGATCTGGAGCCCTTCAAGCTCCGGAGCTGGAGGGCCCGCAGCCACGGATCCGGCAACTTGGACGAGAGAACTGATACCGCCGGGCTGCTGGGCTTCTCCGAGCGCGACAGCTTTCCTGTGACCGGGTCCAGGCGTCGGCACCATCACCGACCCGCCTCAAACGCCCTGACCGGAGACGGTTCGCCGAGGTACTGGGCAACGGCGGCTTCGGATGACATCCGCTGACATCCGCGGTTGCACCGCCGACGAGAGACCGAGCGTATGCGGCGACTGCTCGACGACGTCTTGGGGATCGGCGGCCTTGGGGAACGGCGGCCTGTTCGTGCGGCGGTGCGTGGAGACCGCCACCGCATGAGGGCCACACAGACTGGTCGGACCCGGGGGCCGTTCGTCAACCGCGGGCCTCGATCGTGGTGTGTGGGTGCTGGGCGATGCTGGTCTGGCTGAACCTGACTATTCTTCGKCGGGACTTCCGCGACGTCCCCCTGTGGCGCCAGGCGGTCAGCGAGATGCTCCGTCTTGCTCTCCAGGGTCCCGAGGACCCGGTGATCGCGCCGATGACCATCCTCGATTCCGACCTGCTCGCCGAGCTGACGGCCTCGACCCGCGCCGCCGGACACCGCGCCGCCGGACACCGCGCCGCCGGACACCGCATCGCCGGACACCGCGCCTCTCATGTCACGCTTCTTGCCGACCGCACGACAATGATCCGCCGCATCCACCGACGCGGGGATGCGGACGCCGGAGTCGCGATCATCTCGCCCGGCCTTGTGGGGGGCGAGGTTCCAGACCCGGAGGAACATCGCGCCCTGGCTGGCGAGGCCTCCGGCGATGGGATCACAATGGTATCGTTTTCCCATGGAAGCCGTTGTCGATCAGGCGGGCCGGATCGTGTTGCCCAAGCTCCTCCGCGAGGCGCTGGGCCTGTTCCCGGGAACGAAGGTGGACATCTCGCCCTATGGCGCCGGTGTCCAGATCGTGCCTGCCGGCAGGACCGCGCGCCTCGTCGAGGAGGATGGTGTGCTCGTGTCAGCCGGCGATACGCCCGTCGACGACGACATCCTGTTCGGCCTCATTGACGCAGGCCGCAGGTGACCATTGCGGTCGACACGAGTGTCGCGGTTCCGCTCCTGGTACGTTCGCACACGCACCACGCGGATGTGGTGCAATGGTGGGGCGGGCGGGAGCTTGCGCTGAGTGGGTATGCGCTGGTGGAGACCTATTCGGTACTCACCAGAATGCCCGGCGACGCGAGACTGTCCGGGCCGGACGCCGCGCGTCTGCTCGACGTGCGCTTCACTGCACCGTTAACGTTGAGCGGACCGCATGCGCGGAAGGTTCACGCGACGTTGAGTCGCGTCGGTATTGTTGGGGGCGCCGTCTACGATGGGCTGGTGGCTTTGGCTGCCAAGGAGCACGGCCTGGCCCTCGCGACGAGGGATGCTCGCGCACGCGGGACCTATGACGCGCTTGGAGTCAAGGTCATTGTTGTCGCTTGAGGTGGCTCACGACTCCGAGTACGTTTCACTTCCCGATCCTCACGGACGCGCCGCGTAATCAATTGATGCATCCGACTTTCCGGTAGTTCCGCGACGTCGTCCAATATCCGATCTTGGAAGCTACGATCGGCCGTCCATACACCCTCTACACCCATGGCGACAGCGACACGACCGGAGCGGTCCGCGGGGTCAGCAGGGACGCCGCCCAGATGGGTCCTGAAATCATCATTCGCCCGTCGGGACCCGGGCGCCGACCAGCGGCGGTGCCCGATGACCGCCCAGCCGGCACCATCCGTATCCGAGTCGAACGTGCGTTCCGCAAACCTGGTGGTTCCGGCGGCTCCGGTCCGCCTCGTCACCATGATCGTGGGGATCGAGGCGCGGCCGGTTACGCGGATTCGAGCGCGTCCTCGACGGCGAGGCGCTCGCAACGTCGTTTCCCCCATTCGCCTAGCGGGCGGAGGGCCTCGTTGAGTGAGATGCCATGCTCGGTGAGGGAGTACTCGACCCGGGGCGGGACCTGGCGATACACCTCGCGGTGGACCAGGCCGTCCTCCTCCATCTCGCGCAGGTGCTGGATGRGCATCTTCTCGCTGACACCGGGAAGGCCGCGCCGCAGCTCTCCGAACCGCCGGGTTCCGTGGTTGTTCAGCTCCCAGAGGATCAGCGACTTCCACTTCCCTGACACCACGTCCATACCGGCGTCTATGCCGCAGACGTAGGGACCGCGCCTCGCGCTCGTCGCCATCAGACCCTCAAYCTCGCCTCAGCTGGCCACTTACTTCCTGGTAAGTATTGAACAAAATTGTAGGTACTTGCCGGCGGGGAAGGTTCGGGCGGAGAGTCGGGACGGCACGCCAGTCAGACCACCGAGCGGAGCGAGGGCAATCCATGACGACCTGTACGACCTTCCTGGGCTTGGGCGCGATGGGCAGCGCGCTCGCCGCCGCGACCCTCGACGCCGGCCGACCAACCGTGGTGTGGAACCGCACTCCAGRCAGAGCACGGGCTCTCGGCGATCGTGGCGCCACCGTCGCCGAGACCGTCGAGGAGGCGATCATCGGCGGCGGGGTGGTCGTCGCCTGCCTGCTTGACCATCGGTCGGTGCACTCTGTGGTCGAGTTCACCGAAGCCGCGCTGGAATCGCTGGTGACGGCCAGCCTGGACCAGGGCGTCAATGTCGAGATGCTGCGGCCMGTCCACGACATCGTGCGCCGGCAGATCACCGCCGGATACGGCCAGCAGGGCACCGCCCGCATCTTCGAAGAGCTCAGGAGCTCCCGATGAGCGGCGAGGGCGGTCCGTCTCCTGTGACGGTCGTCGGCCTTGGCCCGATGGGTCGGGCAATGGCCGCGTCCCTGTTGCGGTCCGGCCATCCGGTGACAGTGTGGAACCGCACCGAGGGGCGCGCCGACGACCTCATCGTCAGGGGCGCCACGCTGGCACCCACAGCGACAGCCGCGGTCGCCGCCAGCGAGCTGACCATCCTCAGCCTCACCGACTACCAGGCGATGTACGACATCCTCGACCCGGTCGCCGAAAGTTCGCGACCCTCCGCTGTCCTTGCCGGCAAGGTCCTGGTCAACCTCAGTTCGGACACCCCCGATGCCTCCCGGGATGCGGCGGGATGGGCGGCCAGACACGGAGCGAGCTTCGTGACAGGAGGCGTCATGGTGCCCGCTCCCGCCGTCGGCGGTCCAGGGGCACATGTGTTCTACAGCGGGCCCCGCGCGGTATTCGACATACACGAACCGACGCTCAGACTGATCGGCGAGCCCCGGTACCTCGKKGAGGACCCAGGCCTGGCCCAGCTCTTTTACCAGGCGCACCTCGACGTCTTCCTCACCGCCCTGTCAAGCCTGCTCCACGCCACCGCGCTCGTCACCGCCGCCGGTGTCCCGGCCGCCGACTTCCTACCCGGCGCGCTGAACACCCTCACCGACATCCCGACGATGATCGGAGACGGATGGGACCTGGCCCGGCGCCTGGAGGCCGGCGAACACCCCGGCGACCTCAGCACGGCACGGATGATGGGCGCCACAGCGAACCACATCGTGTGGACGAGTGAGAAGRCCGGCATCGACACACAGCTGCCCAAAGCCGTCAAGGCGCACTACGACCAGGMCGTCACCGCGGGCCGCGGCACCGAGAACTGGACCGTTCTCTACGAGATGCTCAAAGGCTGCGACTGAGGAACGACCAGAACCACGGTCCTACCACCGGGCCACGCAAGCTGCGTACCTGGCACAGGGTAGCTGTTCACGTCGGTTGCGCGGCGGCCTTGTAGATCTTGTTTGGTGATCGTGTGGCGTTCGCGGGCCGGTGGGTGATGATCGGATAGCGTCACGAGTCGTGGAGTCAACCGGCCGCCCGACGTACCCGGATCATCCGCAATCCGGCAAGGGGCGTGCGGCTCCCACCGGCCCGGATCCCGGACAAGCTCTTCCTCGTCTACGCCGGGCGGTTCCGCCCGTTTCCAGGCCGCCCGTTTCCAGACCGCCCGATGATCGTGACCGCTGGGCGTCGTGGTCGCGTCGACCTTCCTGCGATCGAGGGGAGGGCGGCCGGTCGGTACCCCTCGCAGCCAGTGTCGACCGTCCCGCCGTCGATCTTCCATGTTCTCCGATCTTGGGGCGCGAGCCACAACCGCCAAATGTAACCGCCACACGCCAAATGTAACTCCGWCGTGGTTACATTTGGGTGTGCCACGTGACGTGAGCCAGACGATCGCCTTCCTGCGCGCGGCGGGAGGCGACACCACCGAGGTGGAGGTCAAGTCTGCCGCCGGCGGGTTACCCGCCTCGTTGACCTCTACGCTGAGCGCGCTGGCGAATCAGCCCGGGGGCGGGACCATCATCCTGGGACTCGACGAGCGGGCCGGGTTCCGCCCCGTCGAGCTCAGCGACCCGCAGGTACTCAAGCAGGGCCTGGCTGCCAGGGCCCGGGCATTCACACCGCCGGTCCGTCTCACGATCGAAGACGGGGAGGTTGACGGGGCCGCGGTCGTGGTTGCGCAGGTCCAGGAGTGCGACCGGTCGACCAAGYCCTGTCGCGTCACCGCGACCGGCAGGGCGTACCTACGTGGCTACGACGGCGACTACGCCCTGTCTGACGTGGAGGAACAGGGGTTCCTGGCCGCTCGCCAGCCACCGCTGTTCGACCGTTCACCTGTCGAGGACGCCACCATCGACGAGCTGGACACCGAACTCGTCGATGCTTTTCTACTCGCTGTCCGCGAACGCGACCCGGCCGGGCTCGGCCGTTTTCCCGACGACACCGAGCTCCTACGCCGGGCTGGGGTCACGATGGATGGCGGGCAGCCAACTGTCGCGGGACTGCTCGCTCTCGGGGTCCATCCCCAACAGTGGTTCCCTCGCTACGTCATCCAAGCCGCCGCGCAGCCCTTGCCCACCGGCTCCGCCGCAACGCGGGCCCGCAACCAGGTCACCATCAGCGGACCGGTCCCKCGGATGCTCGACGCGGCGCTGCTCTGGGCCCGACATACCTTCGACACCGCCATCGTCGCCGAGATGGACGGCAGCGTTCGTGACCGTCCGATCTACCCACTCGTCGCCTTCCGTGAGCTGGTCGCCAACGCGCTGATCCACCGCKACCTCGATCACTGGTCCGCCGGGCTGGCCGTCGAAGTGCGGCTTCTGCGGGACCGCCTGGTAGTGACCAATCCCGGCGGCCTGTACGGCATCACCGTCGACCGGCTCGGACGCGACGCGGTGACCTCCGCCCGCAACGCCAGCCTGGTCGCGATCTGCCAGCACGTCCGCTCTGCGCAGACCGGAGCTCGGGTTATCGAAGCCCTCGCCAGCGGGATTCCCACCGTCACCGAGGCTCTCGCCGACTGTGGCCTGCCGTCAGCCCACTACGTGGACAGCGGCATCCGGTTCACCGTCATCCTCCACCAGTTCGCGACCGCCACGCCCGTGGCAACCGCCGAGCCCCCGCTGGGCGCCACGGAGCGTCGCGTCTACCAGGCCCTGACCCGTCAGGGACGAACAGTCAGCGACCTCGCCGAAGAGCTCGGGCTGTCCGCTCCGAACATCCGCAAGGCCCTGCGAAACCTGCGCGGCCGCGGGCTGATCCTTCAACTCGGCGGCAGAGGCAGGGCCACCACCTACCAGCGGACGGAMTCATAGCCGATCGATCCTTACCCGCCAACCACTACACGCCCTGGACCATGCCTGGCCCATCCCCATGTTCCACCCGGCCAGATGACGCCGAGTCCACCGCGCGAGCCAGATGAATCACGTCACCGCCGCTGGTCACGGTGAGAAGCATCGGCGCCCCATGCGTGGTCCTTTGATGTGCCCCGAAAGCCACGCATGGGGCGAAACGGCCTGCACTCCGCGTGGTGTGGCCGCGCGATCAGTCGAGCCACAGCGACGGAACTCGTGGACGCCGATGTACACGCAGAGTCATCAGAGGATGAGTGGGTTCATGGCCTGCCGCAGGCATCTGACGACCCTGCACGGGCACGCTCCGTGATCCCCGCGCCGACCTTGGACGGCGGGTGACCTTGACGGAGGGATCCACTTCCCGGTCTCGAGTGCGGGCGCGGCGGCGCGGGATGACCTTGCTCGACAGAAGCCCCGGCGGCCCTAGATCTGGGCATCTACCTGCGGGTTTGGTCGTCCAGGCGGGGCTCGGACCACCTGTCGAGGTCCTGACCAGGATCGTTCCACAGCCCTGGATCTCAAAGGGATAGATCGTAAACCGCATCCACCCAGGTCGGAGGAATGATCAAAAAATTGGTGGGGCTCGAACCCACGACCGGAGGATTATGAGGACTATCCGGCTATGCGGTGTGCTGAGCTGCATCGACGCACGTCACGCGCGACCGTGAACGTCGAATACTCCTCTGTACAGAGATCCGTCTGGTTRCAATCCTGTCGAGGAGATCACACCACCCAGYGGTGGTCACAGACCGGCGCGGCCGTGGCCGGTCCGGGGCACGGCCCTGCCGCGGAGGGGCGCCCCGACGGCGGCTGCGGCTTCGACGCGGTCGCGTTGCCTTGYGATGCGCGTCCACGCGAGCCCAGGATCTACGCTGGGATCGGATGGTCGCGTCCCACCGACGTCTTGGACGCGTGACGACTCATCCGCCCGGGAGGCGATGGTGACGACGGCCTTGCCAGAGGACAGCTGGCTGCGCGACCTGCGCCCGCAGCCCGCGCGCGTGACGGCAGCCGAGTACGAGGCGCTGTCGGAGGAGATCGCCCGGTCGATCGAGATCGTCGACGGTTACATCATCTTCTGTGAGGCTCCCGCCCCGGACCACCAGACCGCGGGACGGCGGCTCGCCAACCTGCTGGAGCGGCACGCCCGGAACGCCGTGAAGTCAGGCCGGTACGGCTGCCTGACGGTCAACAACGACGTCGACCTGCGGCTCCGCGACAYCCCCCTGCTCAACCGCCGGCCCGACGTCATCCYTTACCGCTGCCTCGATCGTGACCGCGGCGAACGGCTCCGCGCCGAACACGCCCTGCTCGTCATCGAGATCGTCTCGCCCGGCTCAGAGACCCAGGACACCACCGACAAGCTCGGCGAATACGCCCGCGCCGGCATCCAGCACTACTGGATCATCCGACTCGACAACGACGGCGTCACCAGCATCGAACGCTACGCCCTCGACCGCGCCAGCATGCTCTACAAACACCTCGGYACCCTCATGAAAGACGAGGCCGGCGGACCACCGGAAATCACCAACCCCATCCCGATCACCATCACCTGGGATGACCTGGCTTTCTGAGCGTCCCGACAGGTCGACAGGACCAATTTTGGCCCTCCCAGTCATTTGTTACAAGCCGTGCGAGACGATCTTGGCACGGTTGGATGTCGCGGATCAGCGTGGCGCCATCGCTTCACTCGTCCCGGGGGTGCGGGAGTTCGGCCCGCCGGGGGTCCCGCGGGTCGAGGAAATCGAGGATCCCAAGCCGTCGGTCGGCGAGGTGCTGGTCGCTGTCGAGGTGGCCGGGGTCGGCTACGGCGACGTCATCGTGCGGTCCGGCCGGTATCCGTTTCCGAAGCCGTACATCCCGGGCCTGGAGGTTGGCGGCCGGGTCGCCGCCGTCGGACCGGACGTCGATTCGTCGCTGACCGGCAAGCGGGTGGTGGCGAGCACGGCTGGGATGACCGGCGGGTACGCGGAGCTGGCCCTGGCCGAGGCCGACAGCGTCTACGAGGTGCCCGAGGGGCTCACCCTCGGGTCCGCTGTGGCGGTGTTCCAGGCCGGCGCCATCGCCGTCGGCCTGGTGTCGGCCATCCAGGTCCGGCCCGACGAGTCCGCTCTGATCACTGCGGCGGCGGGCAGGATCGGCTCGCTTCTGGTGCAGCGGGCCAAGGCTGCCGGGGCCGCGACCGTGATTGCTGCCGTGGGCAGTCCCGCGAAGGCGGACGTCGCGGTCGAGTTCGGGGCCGATGCCGTCGTCGACTACACGACGCCCGGCTGGGTGGCGAAGGTGCGCTGGGCGGTCCGGGCTGACCCTGGAGTCGGCCAGGACATACCCGATGGCCGGAACTGCCCTGGTCGGCTTCGCCTACGAGGGTGTCGCGTCGAAACCGGCCTGACGGCCGGCGGCGGGAAACGCGCCCACGTCGAGGACCCGGCCTTTGCGACCCGGCCCCCGCGGACCCGGCCTTTGCGACCCGGCCCCCGCGGACCCGGCCTCTGCGACCCGGCCTCTGCGACCCGGCCCCCGCGGGGACAGCCGGCACCGCCGAGYGCCACCACGCCCGACGGCGCCACCCGGCCGACGGCGCAGCGGGCCTCCCCGGGCCCCGGGACAGCACGGGACACCCGCCGCCTCATCGGCCACCACGCCACCGGCCACCACGCCACCACGCCATCGGCCATCGGCCATCGGCGACATTCCCGGCTGGAAGTTCGGCCGCGGTGGGGCGTAGGCAGGGGCGGTCGGTGGTGCGCAGTAGGCATGGCCGGCCATGCCGGCGCAACCACTGCGGGACCTTGTCGAGCCAGGCTGGGCGCATGCCCTCGAACCGGTGGCGGGGCAGATCAGCGCCATGGGCGACTTCCTGCGGGCGGAGATCGCCGCCGGGCGCGGCTACCTGCCGGCCGGCCCGCATGTCCTGCGGGCCTTCCAGCAGCCGTTCGACGACGTGCGGGTGCTGATCGTCGGACAGGATCCCTACCCGACCCCGGGAATGGCCATCGGCTACAGCTTTGCGGTGGCACCCGAGGTGCGCCGGCTGCCGGGCAGTCTGCTGAACATCTTCCAGGAGCTGTGCGCGGACGTCGGCGTGCCGAGGCCCTCGACCGGCGACCTGACCGGCTGGACGCGCCAGGGGGTGCTGCTGCTGAACCGGGCGCTGACGACGGCGCCGCGCCAGCCCGGGCTCGCACCGGGGCAAAGGCTGGGAGCCGGTCACCGAACAGGCCATCCGGGCGCTGGCCGGGCGGGGCAGGCCGCTGGTCGCGATCCTGTGGGGTGCCGAGGCCCGCAGCCTGCGGCCGTTCCTGGACGGTGCCGCGACCATCGAGTCCGCCCACCCGTCACCGCGGTCGGCCGACCGGGGCTTCTTCGGGTCCCGGCCGTTCAGCCGGGCCAACGACCTCCCGCGCCGCCAGGGTGCCGAGCCGGTCGACTGGAGCCTCCCGTGACCCGCCCGCCGCTCGGCCCGGAAGCTCCGGGACACGGCGCCTGACCGTGGCCGACACCGGCGCCCCGGCAGACGTGAGATGCCCTGCCCCGCGGGCTGCGGTCCGGGAGGGTGCCGGTCAGCGTTGCGCGGGGGCACCGGCGGGGGTGGGGCCGCGGCGCAGGGCGGCGCGGACGAGGAGGCCGGCGGCGAGGGCCCAGAAGGCGGCGCCGACGCGGGCGAGGGTGACGCCGCTGGCCGCGACGACGAAGGTGACGACCGCGGCCTGCCGCTCGGCCGGGTCGGCCAGGGCCGACGTCAGCGCCGAGGCGAGTGTGCCGACGAGGGCGAGGCCCGCGAGGGCCGTGGTGACGCCGGTGGGGGCGGCGGCCGCGACCGTCACCAGGAGCGTGGACAGCAGGGCGAGGGCGAGGAAGGTCCAGGCGGCGAGGTGGGCGACGACCCAGCGTCGTCGCGGGTCGGGGTGCGCGTCGGGGCTCGCGGCGAGCGCCGCGGTGATCGCGGCCAGGTTGATCGCGTGGCCGCCGGCGAACGCGCCGAGAACGGTGCCGACCCCGGTCACCGTCATCGCCTCCCGCCAGGGGACCGCATACCCGTAGGAGGACAGCACCGCGACACCCGGCACGTTCTGCGAGGCCATCGTGACGACGTAGAGCGGAACCGCGAGCGAGAGCATCGACGCCCAGTTCAGCGTCGGTGCCGTCAGCGCGACCCGGGGCAGCAGCGGCCTGTCGGGCCCGCCGTGCCGGCCGAACCAGATCCCGACCGCCACCACCGCGGCGGCGAACGCCGCCGGCACCGCCCAGCGCGGCGCGACCCGCAGCAGCACCAGCCACACCACGACCTCCGGCGCGACGAGCGCCGGATGGTCCACCAGCCCGTGGACGGGCACGAGGCACAGCGAGAGCAGGACACCGGCGAGCATCGCCTGCGCGATCGGCGCTGGGATCGCGGCGATGAGCGTCCCGAGGCGGGGCCACAGCGCGGTCAGCAGGATCAGGCCGCCGAGACCGCGAAGGCCCCGACCGCCGCCGCCCAGCCACCGTCGACCGCGCCGGTCGAGGCGAGTAGCGCCGCGCCCGGCGTCGACCAGGCGAGCAGGATCGGCATCCGGTGCCGGCGGCTGAGCCACAGCGTCCCGAGCGCCTGGGTGACGGTGACGGCAAGCAGGCCCGAGGCTGCCTGCGCGGGGTCCGCCCCGACCGCCCGCAGCCCGGCCAGCACCACGACGGCCGTGCTCGCGAACCCGACCAGCGCCGTGACGGCGCCTGCGCTGACCAGATGGGTGCCCCGAACCCCCGAAGCCGCCTCGCCGTCCGCGGGATCCGGCGGATCCGACCGGCCTGAACCGCCGTCGCTCACGGTGACAGCGGGATCGGCGCCGACGGTAGGTCCGGAAGGTCACGATCGCGCTGTTCCATCCCCGGAACACTACTGTCGGCCGTTCGGCGGCGGACCATGAAAACGGACCGCGGATACGGCACCCGTCACGAGGCCACGGCCGCCACCGGCACCCGGCCGCGGGTGACCAGCCCGGCCCCGGGCTCTCCCGGGGCGCGAGCGGTGGGGGTGTGGGGCGGCGGGATCGTCCGCTCACAYGAAGTTCCCGTCTCCACAACCTGGCGCCCTGGAAGGTGCTGCCCGACGGACGTTCGCCGGACAGYGTCACGACCGGGCGTCCCCACCCCTCCGATGCCCAGGCCCGCCGGGAGGCGCTGCACGTCCTGTCACTGCACGTCCTGTCACTGCACGGCCTGTCACTGCACGGCCTGTAGTGGGAGGATGCCGCGGTCCGGACGCGGGAAGGTGGTGCGCYGGGCCGCCGGGCCGGGCCATCCGGTCATCCCCGCGCGGGATCCGAGGGTCAGCATTCGGCGAAGAAGGCGAGCATGTCGGCGGCGAGCCGGTCGGGAACCTCCACCGCGGGGAAGTGCCCGCCCTCGTCGTGCACCGTGGAGCGCACCACGCGGCACAGCCGTCCGACGAACTCGGGCGGGGGCGGGCGAAGGTCATCCAGGCCGTTCCCGAAACGCCCGAACGCGGTGGGGGCGAGGACCCGGTCACCGACCGTCATGCCCTCCTGGACCTGGCGGTTGTCGTGGAAGTCGCGCAGCGTGCTCCCGACGCAACCGGTGGCCCAGTAGAGCGTGAGCGTGGTCAGCAGGAACTCCCGGGACACTCGGGGCACCCGGCCTTCGGCGCAGTCCGACCAGGCACGCCACTTCTCCAGCAGCCATGCGGCCAGCCCGGCGGGCGAGTCGGTCAGCCCGTACGCGAGGGTCTGGGGCCGGGTGGACGCGATCGCGTGATAGCCGCCTTCGGTCAGCGACCACCGTTCGCCGGCGTCCAGATACGCACGCTCGGCCGGGGACAGCGGTGTCGGGTCGACGGCCGGGTCCAGGACGGGGTCGAGTTCGAGATCGGTCAGGTACAGCCCGGCCACCGTGTCGGGATGGTCGAGTGCCAGGAAGGTGCTGACCCCGGAACCGAAGTCGCTGCCCGCGGCCAGGTACCGGGGATAGCCGAGCCCGGTCATCAGGTCGTGCCAGACACGCGCGGTGTCCCGCAGCGTGTGTTCCCCGGCCGGACGCTCGGAGAAGGGATACCCGGGCAGGGACACGGCGACGACATCCCGCGCGGGAGCGTCGATGCCGTACGCCGCGGGGTCGCGCAGGCGGTCGACGAGCGGGAGCATCTCCACGAAGCTGCTCGGCCAGCCGTGGGTCAGGATGACCGGCGGACCGTCGGCCCCCGGCACCCGATGATGGACGTAGTGCACCCGCAGCCCGGACACCTCGGCGACGAACTGGTCGTACCCGCCGTTGATTCTCTCCTCGGCCGCACGCCAGTCGAAGGTGGCCCAGTCGGCGAGCATTCCCTGGAGGAACGCCAGGTCGGTGCCCTGGGACCAGGCCGGGCCGGGGGCCGGTTGCGGCCAGCGCACCCGCGCGATCCGCTGCCGCAGTCCGGTCAGGACGTCCTCGGGCACCCGGATCCGGGACGGTGTGATCAGCACGCGGTCCGTCCGGCCCGGGCGAGCACCCGTTCCAGGGCCGCCACCCGGGCCGGGTCGCTCAGGGCCCGCAGGCAGAAATCGCAGATGTTGGTGAACCGCGCGTCGGCGAGGTCCYGGAACTGCGGATCCTCGGCGACCATGGTCCGGAAGTAGGCTGGGGACTGCGGGTCGTGGAAGGCGTGCACGAGCCGTTCCCGCCGGGCCTGCTCCGCCGGGTCCGATCCCGGGCCGCGCACGGGCCCCAGGAACACCGGCGTCCGCTTCATGTCGTCGACGCCGATGTCGAGCTGGCAGCATGCATAGGCGTCACCGGTGGCGTGCACGGTGGTGGTCAGATCGTCGCAGTCGGGCAGCTCGGTGACCGGACGTCCCCGCCAGATCCGGTGCATCTCCCGGGCGCGGCCCCGATCGAGYAGCTCGAGCACCACGAACGGCTCGCCGGCCGCGATCAGGGCCGCCCTGATCTGCTCGTCGGCCTGTTCGTCGGCCGAGGTGCAGAACTGGATCTCGGTGGCCAGGCCGCTGGCCCGGGCCGCCCGGGCGGCGTTGATCGGTCGCTCCACGGGGAAGTACCGCATGTGGTGGACGTCCGCGCTGAGGGACAGGCCGTGGATGCCGGCCTCGACGAAGGGCCGCAGTCTGGCCTCGGCCTGGGCGGGGTTGCGGGCCCAGAAGGCGTTGGACTCCACGTCGACGACATAGCCGAGCCGGACGCCGTGGGCGATGGCCTGGCACATGACCTGTGGGTAGAGGAAGACCTCGCCCCCGCTGAAGGTGACGTGTCGCTTCCCGGTGCGCTGCCCCTGCTCGAGTACGGACCGGACCTCGTCGAGGGTCAGCCGCTCCCGGCGGGTCGGATTCGACTCCACAATGCAGTGATCGCACGCAAGATTGCAGGTCAGAGTGTAGTTGATGACCATTCTCTGGGTCGGGGGGAAACGGTCCCAGATCGCGATGCCGCCGGCCACATCGGCCCCCACGTCATTCTTGGCCCCCGTGTCATTGGCGCTCCGTGTCATTGCCCCCCACGTCGGTCCACCCGAAGCACGTCCTTCTCCTTTGGCACGGTAGCCAGCGGGGAGCGAAACGTCCACCATTTTTTCTCCTGCAACCATCTCGGGTCGGGACTGATGCGCTCGGGCATCATGGTGGCACCGGCCCGAACGTCGGCTGAAAGAGCCTGGTGGGCGGGCGGGATCGGTAGGGTCCCGGTGTCGCGTAGAAGACGGCGCCCTTGACGTTCGATTCGAGGCGTAGGTACCGTCGGGACCAAGTTGGCTGGGGCGGACCGGTTGGCGGTAAACGCTCCACGGACCTTCTGGCTGTCGGCCGTCCGTGGAGGCGCGCTCCGCGCTCTTGAACCTCGATCTGGCAGATTGTCATGGAGGAATTATGGGCGTGGACGTTCGTCGTGTCCTGAACTCTTTTGTTCCCCGGCGGCAGGCCTGGGCCCGGCTGGACGAGACCGTCCAGGACACGGGCCTGGCCGATGACACCACCGGAGTCCTCAATCCCGACTTCCTGGCCCTCGGCCTGGGCGCCACCAACATGATGGGAATGCTCTGGTCGCTGGCCCTGGGCCGGCGGGTGGTGGGCGTCGAGCTGCGGGGTGACCCCTCGCTGGGCGTGCACTGGAACATTCGCGAGGACCTTTACCACCACCTCGGCCTGATCGACCAGATGATGCTCGAGCGCTACGGCGAGGCGGGTATCCCCCGCCGGGGCGACGGGAGCCTGTTCATCCTGGCCGAGTGCTTCTACCGGCCGGACACGCCCGCCGGCGCCGTCACGGCCGACGAGGTGGTCAGCGGATTCCTGGACGCGCTGGTCGGCGAGCCCGCGCGGATCGGCGGCCGGATCTTCCACACCGAGTTCATCGACGACCGTTGGAAGGACGGGAAGCCGCACCGCACGGTGACCGTGCTGACGCCGCCGGAGCCCCCGCGCCGGCCCGACCCCACCCGGGTGGGGCGCAGCACCCTCGAGGCGCTGGAGGGGCCCTCCACGTTCCAGAGCGCGGCCTCCGAGGTGATGGTGCTGATGCGCCGCTACCTCGAAGGGGTCGAGCGGATGGACCTGGCCCGGGGCGTCACGCCGCGGGTGCGGTTGTTCCTGTCCCACCGGGTGGTCACCACCGGGACCGGGAGCGACGCGGGCTATCTGAAGTGGCTGCGCCGCGAGGAGGGATTCGGGGACGCCTCCGGCGGTCGCAAGTCCATCCGCATCGAGCAGGTAAGGGAGCTGGACTACAACGGCAGGTTCCACCGCGTGCGGGTGCCGGGCAGCAAGGTGATCGACATCGGGATTCCCGAGCTGTTCATGATCGCGCAGGGTTTCAACAGCACCGACGCCGACCGCCTAGGCTTCAGGCAGGAGGACGTGCTGGTGGACCACCACGACGGCCGCGGGCCGGTCGTGGCGCAGGCCGACTACCTCGCCGGCCTGCTGGAGGTGCTGGTCGACGRCCGGCTGCGGCGCAGGATCGCCTCCGACTTCGACAAGGAGGGCAACGAGTACTGGGTGCGGCAGATCGCGGTGGGGCATGAGGACGACGCCGAGGTCGGCTGGATCCTGGTGCAGGTTCCCGACTACAAGACGTTCGACCCGATCCTGTCCGGCCTGGTGCCGCCCGGTACCTACCGCAAGTCCAAGCAGTACCGGGCCGGCGTGCAGCACCTGATGCGGGAGTTCTACCTGGACCAGGTCTCGCAGATCTGCGAGATGCCGGTGTCGGAACTGGAGAGGATCCAGATGCCGTACGGTCCGAAGCTGTTCAGCCTGGTCGAGCGGGCCGGGGTGGACGCCCAGGTCGCGGCCAACGGGGTCRTCGCCGGGGACACCTTCGGCAACGGCCATTTCCTCACCAGCGGCGGCGCCATCACGGGCATGATCGGTCACGGGCACCGCGTCAAGCTGTACTGGGAGGCCCGGGACGCCGGAGTGCCCCACGAGCAGGCCATACGCGGCCTRGCCGACGGCATCAAGCAGGACACCGACGACTGGTTCGCGGTGAGCGCGCAGGAGTTCAGCACCGCCCTGCCGATCAACTTCGGCTCCGAACGGATCGCCACGATCGAGGCGGCCGGCGGACACCGGTCGTCCGCCCGGGCGACCACGATCGACGCCACCCGCCGTCACCGGCACACCCTGGTGCYGCTCGACCCGTCGGACTGGCGCCGGTTGCTGGTGCGCAGCGGGCGGATGCACGCCCTGGCCCTGCCCCCGATCCCGATGACCCACCCGGTCGTGCGCGGCGGTGGTGGGCTGCCTGATCCTGCCGACGCCCAGCAGGACGGTGCTACGGCCGGGATGGGGGCCGGGATGGGCGGTTGCATGGTCCAGCCGGGCGGTGCCATGGGCGGGATGGACGGTGYGATGGCCGAGGTGGCAGCTCAGTGAGCATCTTCCAGCCGAAGGGCGACTCGTTCGGGAGCCTGAACGAGACCGTCCAGTCGCGGCGCCTGATCGTGAGCCGCTACCGCAGCCTGCGTGAACGGCAGTGGGCCCTGCTGGTGCTCTGCACCGGCGCCCTCGCCATCGTGATCGACACCTCCATCGTGAACGTGGCCCTGCCCTCCATCGGCCAGGACCTGGGGTTCTCCGCCGCCGGGCTCTCGTGGGTGGTGAACGCCTACGCAAGTAGTACGTCGTAGCAACGCCTGATCTGCACGTTCATCCCGCTTGCACCTGCAAGCAGGCTTCCGCGTCAGCCTGGGGCGAGGGAGACGTGTGCCTTTTCTCCACCGGAGAACAGTGATCTGCACCACAAAAGGTGGGTGGGGTGCGCCGTCTCCTTGCCGGGCGGCCAGCGTCGCGCGGGGCCGCGCTCCGGTCCGGCTCGTCCTGGCCGTCCCGGCGGGCGTTCCGCTCCGGGAAGCGGGGCCAACGCGGACGGCGGTCGTATTCTTTACTACTCCCCGGAAAACCTGGCCCACGCTCGCAGGAAATAGACGTGACTGTTTCTCGTGAAACATTCCGGCTCGTACGAAATGCCGGCATGGCGTGGATCGACGGGGTATTATGGGCGGTGGAAGGTAAGTGAATAGGGCGGCCCGGAGTGGTGTTACCAGCACCATCCCCGGGCCTTGATCCCAAATCCTGCTACGAACAGGAGTGTGGAACCCATGGCCATGGTGCCATATGGGCCGGCCGGTGCCGGTAGCCGGTCGGTGACGAGTGTGGATCTCCAGGTGCATCCGGCGGAGTCGGCGGATGTGCATCTTCCGATGCCGGGACCTCGGTTCTCGGTGATGCGTCCGACCCTGCTGCTTCCGGCCGGGGTGCGGGTGAGCGTGGCCAGTGACATRCCGTACGACGTGGCGGCGCGCTGGTGGGACTCGCTGACGGTCGCGGGGTCGGCGGCGAGCCAGTGGTACACCGCCCAGGTCAACGGCTGGCCCGGTGGCAAGGATCGTCGGGACGGGGGCCGGTGATGGCGGGCTCGCTGCGGGCGTTGCACTTCATCCGCCAGGATGCCGGCAGYTACGGCGACCTGGCAGACCAGCGGGCGGTGTTCGCGGTGGCATGTACGGCGCGCGGCTGGCAGGCCGGAGGTGCGGTCCGTCAGATCGGGTCGGGTCCGCACGCCTGGTCGGCGGTCGTCCGGCTCGTCGGGTCGGGGGCGTACGGCGTGGTCGTGGTCGACACGGTGGAACGGCTCGCGGCCACCGAAACCGGGCGGATGGCGGTCCTGGGCCTGCTGCGCCGGACGGGGGTGCGGCTGCTGGTCGCACGCGAACCCCTCGACACCGGCGATGCGATCGGCCGTGCCCTCGCCGATTCCCTGCTCGACCCGGAGGAACAGCGGACACCGCTCGCGGCATGACCTGACCCACGGCTGATCAAACCCGGGTTCGGGGGCTTCCACGCCACCCGACCCGGGTTTTGATCTTTCACAGAGTTCGGGCTGAGCTGATCTCCTCCGTCGGTCGGGCGGCGTAGCCCTACCCCGGGTTCTCCTGGCCGGGCAAGGGCGCCGACGGCCCGTACCATGCTGGGTGCGGTGCGTCCCTTGCGCGGGTGGGAGGTTCCGGGGTAGCCCTTCAGGGGTCCGGGCGGCGGAGGCGATCAGCGGACGTACGCGGCCTCTCCCCCTCCTCCAGAGTGAGGGCCGGGGTTTGGGGCGGAGCCCCAACAACCAGCAGCGGCACCGTCCTCGCGGACGTCGCGCGGCTCCTGGAGCACCGGCGTGGACCAGCGGCATCAGCATCGCCGATCGTCACGGTCGTCACGGACCCTCTGGCGGGGGGCCTGACGCTCCGACACGCCGACGGGCCGACGCGCCCACGGGGCGACGCTCCGGCCGGGGTGCCGACCGGAGGGAGGCGGGGCCCCGGCCGGGTGCGGCGATCCCGTAGGCGCGGCGCGCACGGGGCGACGCGCGGCGCGTGCGGCAGGCCCCCCGCGGCGGCCGAAGGCCGCCCTTGAAACGGTACAGAACATTAGCGACGATCTTGAACTACTCGGGGATCCGGGTTGTCGGGGTCACCTGGCAGTAGTTCTCGACCTCGGCTGCAATGTCGAGTGCCTGCGGCGATCGTCCGTACCGCTGGTCGGTCAGCGCACCTTGAATGCGCTGCATGAGGGTGCGGATCCCGTGGTTGCGGCGCTGGGCTGGGATGGCTAGGACGGGCCGGAGGGCGTCTTGGGCGCCGTCGACGTCACCCCGGCGGGTGCGAGCCAGAGCGAGGTTGATGTGGGCCCCGGCTCGGCTGCCGTAGCTGGCGTTACCTGCGGCGGCGAAGGCTTCCACGGCGTCCATGGCTGCCTGCTCGGCGCGTGGGTCCTCGGGGAGTCGGGTAAGGGCATCGGATGCGATGAACAGTTGGACGGCTACCGGGGTGGAGAGTTCACCCCCGATCTCGTCCAGGTCGTCGGGACGGGTCCGCTCGCGGAGGTCTACGGCTCGCGTGATGGCGGCATGGGCCTGTGCGCTGTCGCCGAGTGCCGCATGGGCAYGGGCTGCCTGTACGGCGGTCTCTATCGCTGCCGTGCCGTGAACGAGGTGGACGTCTGCTTCGGCTGCYTCGATGTAGCGCAGTGCCTCGTGTGGTGCCCCTGTCCAGTAGGCGGCGCGGGCCTGTTCGGTGCGTACCCAGATGCGCAGGCCGGGATGATCTGCCCGGTCGGCGCACAGGTAGGCGACGCGGGCGTAGATGTCGGCGGTTGTGTGCTGGCTGAGGTCGACTCCTGCGCGGGCGAGGAGGCCGGAGGTGATTGCTGCGAGAAAGTAGAGGTCCCGGGCCTGGTCTGGCGGAGTTGGGCCGTCCAGGAGTCTGAAGGCGACGCGCTGTGCGTCGAGTAGCGGGCCTACAAGGTTCGTCGCCTCGGTCGGGAACGCGATGGCGAGGCTGCGTACCTGTTGGTGGAGGAAGTCGAGAACTTCCGGTCGAGCCGCGGCCCGTTCGGCGTTGACCAGGAAGTTAAACGCCTCTTCTGATTCGGTCATGATCCGCCTCTCCGGCCCGTCGGTATCGGGCGGGCGTGAAGCGGTGTACCCGCCGATGTCTCCAGAGTAAGGCGGCGGAGAGGACGCGGCCCGGTCACTGGGAGAGTCGGCCTGCTGCGGAGTCGTCTGGGCGTGCTCGGCGGGGAGCCGGTGGCGGAATCCCAGGTCGGCGTCTCCAGTGCCGAAGATGTGCCGGTAGCTGGCGCGGTAGTCGGCGCCGGGGTAGGTCTGCCCGCGTTCGTGCTTGCCGATGACTTCGGCGGTCGCCAGTGGCGGGGTGAAGCTTCGTTCACGGGCGCTGTCGACGTCGATATTGCGGATGCGTTCGGCGAGCGTGGGAAGGGTGAGCCCGTACTGAAGCCGATGCCGGCGGAGCATAGAGGGGTTCCATCCGGGGTGCTCTGTCGCGCGATGTGGCGTCACGGGTGCCTCCCAGAACAAGGGGTTGCACGAAGCGTAGCGGCCCATGTTCGGTGGCGGACCGGGCGGCAGGGAAGYCACCGTGGATTCGGCTGGTCGACTGATCATTTGACCTGCGATTCGACTGGTCACGTCAACCGGACAACGGCTCTGATCGCCGGACGGGCCGTCGGTGACAGCCGGTTACTTGACGTGGCATCTGTCCTTGGGCACGTGCGGAATCCGCGTTGAACTTCTCGTAGCGGCCCTGGTCGGGCTTGGGGCCGTCCCCCCCGGCCGGTGCCGTTGGGGGCCTGGGGTGCCGTGGCTGGAGTGCGCAGCATTCTTGGTCCCACAGGTACCGGGGGTTCGCGGTCTGACGGATGCGGTCGGTAGAGGTGGGAGCGATGAAGGACGAGGACAGGTACGACGTCGACGATGACGACTGGGAGTGGGATGACGAGAACGGGTATTCCTACGGGGCTCGCGCGAATGGTGAACCTCCGGGACGTGATGACCCCGTCGGGAGCCTTCGCGCTGGTAGTGCCGGGCGCTCAGGTGGTCGCCCCATTCGCGGATCTGCGGTCGATGGCGAACTATGCCCACCGGCACGGGATCACGATTCCGGGATACCRTGCGCTTCCGTTCCTGGACTTGGGGATGATCGCGAGCCTTTGAGGGATCTGGCTCTGGCTCTTCGTCCGGGGCCCGAGTAATGGCGAGTGGGGCGGTCACGGCCACGGGGTGGGAATTTCACACGGGCCAGCTCCCGGAGTTCGTGCCCTGGCACCGCGACGGTTTGATCATCGGCATGCTGCCAGAGCCGTTGCGGGCGGACAGCGAGGCACAGGAGATGCTGCTGTCCGACCAGTTGGCGGTGGACGAGGAAATCATGGTGGGGGCAAGTATTGGGATTGCCCAGCTTGCTCCGGTGGGGCTCGTACTGATGCACCGCAGGTTCACGTCGCTGATGGAATCCCGGGTGGCGTGGGCGGTCGGTATCCGGCTGCGGCGACAGAGGATCATGGCAGGTGAGTTGCCCCGGATCGTAATGGCGGGATCGAGACCGAACCCGGATGTGACACCGGACGGAGTGACGTTCAGTTTGCATCGGGTGCGCCTGCGCGACCACGAAGTGGTGTTGCCGATCGACGTCTGGGAGATCCATTTCCCTGCTCTGATTTGAAGGTCGACGCTGCGTCATAGTCAAGAATGACGCTCCGGTGAGCCTTCACCCAGATCCCCCGACGCGGAATCGGCCGCTGTCGGGTACCCAGGCGCGGTATTGGCCGCGCAAACACCAGGAAAGGTAGGGCGGAAAAATGGTGACGGTTGACCTCCAGTCGCACGAGGGTCCGGCGGAAAAGGATCCGGTGCTGCTGGTGTGCCTCGGTGAGGCGTCGATGGTGACACTCGGCCAGGGCAAGGGCAGCGCGGAGGACAAGCGGAAGGCGTATAACAGCTAGTCCGCGTCCTGCTGGTGCCTGGTTCCGCATGGGGCCAGGCACCAGTACGTTCAGGAAAGGACGAAAGGGATGGGAGACATGCGCTGGTTCGGGGGCTTCAGTAGCGCCGCAACGCCACCGCGGACCCCTGCCAACAGTGCGGAGGTGTGGCCGACCATTCCCGGATGCTGGACGGTCGGCCGATGGGACGGGCACGAGGTCCGCACGACGCACAGCGACCACCGAATGGTTGCGGTGATCGGCCCCTGCGCCATCACTCGGAATTCTTTGACGCGACTCGGAACGCACGGGGTTCCGGACGACGTGGCCTGGCAGTGGGCGGGTAGTTACACCACTGTGGAAGTCACCGACAGCCTTACCCGCATCTGGACCGACCTCGGTGGAGCATGGCCCATCTACACAGCCTCGCTGGACGGCGGGGTGTACTGGTCTTCCAGCTCACGCGCGTTGGCTGCGCTGACCGGTGCCGGGCCGGATCTGGATCGGTTGGCGATGTGGCTTTTGGCTCCGTCGGTGCCTGTCCTGTTTGCGGGGCGGTCCGCGTTCAAGGGCGTAGGGCTTGTACCCGCCGGACATCGCCTGACCCTGATCCGCTCGGGGGCGGTGCGGGCGGAACGGATGTGGTCGCCTCGACCATGCGCAGATTCACCCGGCAGGCGACTGCGGGCGGAACTGGCAGCGGCGGTGGCCGTGCGGGCAGTCAACGCGACAGCGCTGACAGCGGATATGTCAGGCGGGTTCGACTCGACATCTCTTGCTTTGCTAGCCCATGCGTCGTCCGGCACTTCGCGGCCGGTGACCGGGGTGACGGTGCATCCAGTCGGCCGTGCCACGGGTGGGGACGTGGACTATGCGCGGCTCGCGGCCAGACATTCCGGAATCGTTCATCGCCTCATGCCGCTGGGCGCGGAGCACGCGCCGTATTCTGCGTTGGATGTTGTCCCGGTAACAGACGAACCGGCGCCGTCCACGATCGCGCATGCCCGATTTTCCGGTCAACTCGCCTGGATGCGGAGAACCTTCGACACTGATTGCCATTTGACTGGCGATGGCGGGGATAGCCTGCTGTGTTCTCCACCAATCATTCTGGCAGATTTGTTCGCGATCGGGCATAGCCGGCGGGCAGTGGTCGAAACGATCCGATGGGCGCGGTTGCGTAGGCTTCCCRTGTGGCCGCTGCTGCGGTCGGCTCACCGTGTCTCGCGAGAACGTCGCGCGGCAGCGCTGGCGGCGCTGGCCACGGAGTTGGGTGGAGGTTCCTCACGAAGTACCGCCGATGGCGATATCGGCTGGTGCGGGATCGAACCTCTTCCCTCATGGGCGACGTTGCAGGCACGGGAACKGGCACGGACTGTCGCCTCGGCGGTAGCTGAACGCACGGATGAWCCCACCCCCGGTTCGTTTGCCACGGTCATGACCGGTGAAGGAATGGCGGAGGTGGGGCGCTCCGCGCGCGCCGATATTCAGCTTGCCGAAGCGGCCGGGGTAGCGCTRCACAACCCATTCACGGATTCTCGCGTGGTGGATACCTATCTGTCGGTTTCCCTGGGTGACCGTCCCGGCCCCGCCGACTACAAGCCCGTGTTGCGGGCTGCGATGGCGAACCTGTTCCCTGCCAGGCTGGCAGAGCGCACTACCAAGGGCGATTTCAATCCTGACCACTACCAGGGGATGCGCACGAACCTGGCTTCGCTCCATGCCCTGGCTGACGGCCGGTTGGCCGCTCTGGGCCTCGTCGAGYCCGGCGAGTTCCGACAGACGTTGACGATGATGGCCGCAGGGCTCCCTGTCCCGTTCGCCACCGTGSAGCCGGCTTTGGCGGCGGAGGTATGGCTACGGGCCCTGGGTGACACATCCGATGTGGCGTGGATTCCAAGAACCACGGAGAGCGATAGATAATGTCATGTGAGTACATCAGCGTCCCCGAACACGTTCGTGCGCTCGATGTCGGCCMGGCCACCGTGATCGTCAACTACCGCAACGGCCGTGCTGATGTACTGACCGGGCCGGCCGCGCGCTGGTGGGAGGCGGCAACGACCAGCGGGTACGGCGACCCGTCAGGGCTGCTGGACACCCAGTCCGCGCGGGCCCTGCGTGAACAGCTCCTTACGGCAGAACTGATCATGGAGACCCTTCGACATCGGGCGGGCCAACCGACGGCGGTCGGGCCGTCGTGGGTGCCAAGCTGGGGAACRCAGGAGATGCAGGCCGGGCGCACGACGGCCGGATCCGCATCCTGCGGGATGACCTTGCGTGCGGGTGTGGCCCTACTCGTCGTGCTCGGCGCGCTCTCGGCCGGACAAGGTCGCAGCCGGATGGCGCGGCTACTTCGTCTGCTGACGTGGGCCACGCGACGCACCAGGGTCAACKCCTCAGCTGATCACCTCATGGAAGCGGTCAACGCCGTCCGGCGGGCAGGAACGGTCATGCCGGGTCGTGTTGCCTGCCTCGAAGAATCATCAGCGGCGTTCCTCCTGCTGGCCATGGGCCGGAAGCGGGTGACGTGGTGCCACGGCGCAGCAGCCGACCCTGTCCGGCTCCATGCCTGGGTGGAGACTGACGACGGACAGCGGGTTGCCGAACCGTCGTCAACCGCACGGTTCGGCGTCCTGCGCGCCGTACCCGAACGCGACAACGGAAGCGAGAACAGGCGTGCATGAACCGATCGTGTGGATCCGGGGCGAACGCGCTGGGCTCGGCCCGTTCTCCAGCAACCTCGTCGATCTTTACTGGCAGTGGGAGCAGGATCCTGGCGTCCTGGTCGGCTACGGTCGCCAGACACCGGACTCGCTGGAAAACCGGCGAGAGGGGTTCCAGCATCAGGCGCGCGGMACGGACGATCAGCTGAGGTTCACCGTCTACGACGTGACCACGGATCCGCCGACCCCCGCTGGCACCACCGCCGTTCTCATCGACCATCACGTGCGAACCGGGGAGTTCGTGATCCAGCTCGGCCCGGCCAGCCGTGGCAACGGTATCGGTACCGAAGCGACGCGGCTCACACTCGACTACGCCTTTCACGTGACGAACCTGCGATGCGTCCACCTATCGGTACTCTCTCCGAACCTGGCTGCGATCCGGGCCTACGAGAAAGCTGGTTTCCGCAGGATCGGGGAGCGTCGAAACTCCGGATACTGGCTGGGTGAGCTTGCCAACGAAACGCTGWTGGACGCGATACCCGCCGACTTCCCGGGGCCGTCTGCGGTACGGCAGGCMGTCGAGTCGGACCGGTAGAGCAACGATTCTCGCGGAACTATCCCTACCGATCCACCCCCGCCAGGCGACCCCGCGGCCTTCCCGACCCTTCCCCTCGGGTGGAKGTGCCCCGGGGTCGTCGCCATGCCCCCTGGCACCCAATGCGCCGGGGTGGTATCGTCAATGACGGCATTCGAGGGTTCTGAACCCTGYGCCACGATGATCTTTTTCTTGTACGGCAGTACGCCACATTGTCGGGCTGTCCACATGTGAGCCGCCTCGGAGCGGCACGGACCGGGCTCGGGCTGCTGCACCGTGGGTCGCCGTCGGTGGCCTGCGTCCAGTCGTGTTGATGTTCCGTCTGGGGTGCGCATGTGCCGTGTTCTGCTGCTGTCCTGGGTTGCTGCTGCCTGTGGGGTGAGCGGGTAGCCGGGGGCGGCTGAGCCTGCGCGGGGTTTCCGCGCGTTCACCTGTTCCCCGTGCCGGTGCCGGTCTGGTGCCGGTCGCGCTGCCGTTTCGTGTGCCATTAGCGCTGCCGACTATGGGCGTGTTTTTGTGTGTGGCATTGTGCCGGCGTTTCGGTGTGGGATGGCTGTACGGCGGAAGGCCCGTCGGGTTCGGTTTCCGTTCCGGTTCTCCTGTTCTCATTCCTGCTTTCTTTCTTCGCGCTCTCCGCTGGTCTGACCTGTGGTTTTCCGGGTCTGGGCTGGTGGGGGCGTGTGCGAGTGAAAGGGCGCGGTGTGTTTTCCGTGGATGTGGGCGTGAGCCTGCCCGAAAACCGGCCGGTCGCGGGTGGCTGTTCCCGTCCGATCCGCCTGTCCGGCCATGTCGATCATGTGGATGTCGGGACCGGTGAGATCCGCCGTGCGCTGTCCGGGAAGGATCTGCCGGGCGGGGTGCTGCATGTGCGGTGCGGCAACCGGCGGGAGTCCGCGTGCCCGGCCTGTTCGGCGGTGTACAAGCGGGACGCCCGGCGGCTGGTCCTGGCCGGGCTCGCGGGCGGCAAAGGCGTACCAGAGACCGTCACGACGCATCCGGCGTGGTTCGTGACGTTGACCGCTCCGACCTTCGGGCCGGTGCATTCCCGCCGTCAGCAGGGCGGTAAGGGCGGTCCGGTGCGGGCCTGCCACCCCCRGCGGGGGCTCTGCCCCCATGGCCGTCCGGCAGGCTGTCATGAGCGGCACCGCGAGGATGATTCCCGGCTCGGTTCCCCGATCTGCCCGGACTGCTACCAGTACGGCCGGGCCGTGACGTGGAACGCGCTGGTACCTCGGCTCTGGAAAACGACACGCGACGCGACGGAATCCGCGGTCGCGGCTGCTGCGGGTCTGACGGTGGCGGGGCTACGCCGCTCGGCGCGGCTGAGCTTCGTCAAGGTCGCGGAAATGCAGGCGCGGGGCGTGGTGCATCTGCATGTGGTGGTCCGGGTCGAYGGGCCGGACGGGCCTGGCTCGTCTCCTCCTGGCTGGGCGGATGGTGATCTGGTCGCGGACGCGCTGCGGGACGTCGTCGGGTCGGTCGCGGTAGCTGCTCCGGATCCGGACATGGGCACCCTCGACGGCACCGCATCGRCTGACGGGTGGGCGGTGCGCTGGGGTGTCCAGGTCGACATCCGGCGCATCGCGCTCGACGGACCCACCGATGTCGGACGGATCAGTAACTATCTGGCGAAGTACCTCACCAAGTCGGCGGCGGCCGGCGGGGCGCTGGATCATCCGGTGCGGTCGCTGGCCGCGCTGGGCCGGCTGATCCTGGCGCCGCATGTGCGCCGTCTGGTGGAGACCTGCTGGCGGCTCGGCCATGATCCGGTGTTCACCGCGGCGTTGGATGCGGCACTCGGCCGGGATTCCGGCGATATCCCACGGCTACTGCGGTGGGCGCATCAGATGGGGTTCGGTGGCCACTGGCTGACGAAATCGCGGACCTACTCGACGACGTTCACCGCGCTACGGACGGTACGGCGGGTGTGGTCGCGCACGATCGGCGCGGCGATGGCGGGCCGTGTCCCGGTGGACGCCTTCGGCCGGGCTGAGGGCGATGAGAACACGATCGTTCTCGGGGCGTGGACGTATACGGGCCGGGGGCTAGACCTCGGCGGACACGGGGCTGACCCTCCCGAGTTGCGGTCGTCGCGGACGGCTGGTAGCCCGGTGGGCAATGGGCCGGCTGAGAGATGAGTACCGGGTCGGTTCAGCCGTCGCTGTTCGATGACCTCGACGACTCCGGTTCGGGCCCGGCGGAGCTGGGTGGGCAGGTGGCTGGCCCGGAGACGAGCACCGAAGGTGCCGATTGTTCGTCGTCGTTGCTCACGGACACGGCCGGTGAGCGCTCGTGTGAGACGACAGTGGCGTGGGTGGGCGGKTGGGCTGCACCTCGACCGGCGTTGGCGCGGGGCGGTCTGCGGGATATCGGGGCTGATCGGGTGATGTCGTGTGAGTCGGAGACGGATGGTGGTCGTGGGCCTGGTGCTGCTGGGCGGCGGCGTGGTCGGTCCTCGGGCAGGTCGGTCTCCAGGTCGGCGGCTGGCCCTCCTGATGCCGGCCGTGAGGCTGAGTTGGAGGCGGATGCGCGGTGGATAGCGGCTCARCTCGCGCGGGCTCCGGAACCATCGGCGCTGATGGCGGCGGCGATCGTGACCGCACTTGCACCGAAACCCGCGCGGAACGTCGACAGCGGCGGTCAGGCAGGTCCGGGATAGCGCCATTGCGGGTCCAGCCGTTCCCGCAACGGAAGATCCTTCCCGGGAACCACAATGATCTTCACCATGATCGTTGACAGGACACGGCGTTTCTCCGTGAGGGTGCCTCCGCGCCAGAGTCGGAGCGCTTCCGCTCCGTCCAGGACGGTCACGAGACGCGCGCGGCGGGCCAGTTCGGCGTCGATCTCCCGTAGCYGGGTCTCGTACTGGGCCTCGAGCTGGCCACCCAGCCGCAGGCTGATCTCCTTGGCGGCGATCGCGCGGGGAAGATCGGCCAGTTCGCGTTCCTTCTCGGTCCGCTCGGCCTTCAGCTCGTCACCGTCCGCGACGTCGCCGGTCTTCTCCCAGTCTCGGCGGCGTAGGTAGGCGTCAACCAGGCGGGTCATCAGGTCGTCCGCGTCGGCGGCGTTGATGTGGAACGACTGGTCACACTCGAAGTGTTCACGGCTCTTCCCGAGACGATGCCGCCACAGGGCGTACGCGCGGGGAGAGTTCCGGACCAGGGAACGCCTGCACTTGTGGCACACGTAGTACCCGGCGAACGTGTGCTTGACGGCCGTACCCGTGCCCTTGCGGGTCGTGACCGCTTCCAGCGCCGCGCATGTCTCCCGCCACTCCTCCTCGGTGAGGATCGCGGGGAAGTTCGCCATCGGGCCCTTCACGGTCCAGCCCGTGTGAACGTTTCCCGTCGCGAACAGACCAGCGATCCTCGGGTTACGCAGCATCGCGGAGAGGCTGGCGCGCGTCAGGCTGCCGCTCTTCATCGTGTCGCCCGGGTGCGTGCGCCGGTGCGGGATCCGAAGCCCACGGTCGTAGAAATCATCCGAGACCTTGAGAACGGCCTCACCTTCGCGGATACGCCGCGCGGCCTCGCGTAGCCAGCGGGCCTGCTCCTCGTCGACGGACCACACCGTCACGATCTTCTTACCTGACCGGGTGATCGTCTGGGACCACCCGAACCCCACGGGGCCACCCAGGAACTCCAGGGCTTCGCGCTTCGCGTCCAACTTCCGCTTGACCAGCTCGGACTTCAAACCCGAATCACTGACGGACTTCCCCACCGCGCCATGCCATGAGTCACGGTCGCGCTGCCGGCGGAAATCGTAGGTCGTGGCCTTCTCCCCATCGGTCACGATGAGGCGGCCCCCGATCCGCTGCATGATCTTGCCGAACTCGGCTCCGACCACCGGATCACGGGTGATCCGGCTTTCCTCCCACGCCACGACCAGCCGATACTTCCCGGCGCGCAAGACGGACAGGAACCGCTCGAACTCAGGCCGAACGACGTCTTCCCGCCACGCTGAGACGCCGTCATCGGCCCATGCCCCGGCGATCCAGTATTCGCCGGTCAGGGCGGCGTACTTCTGCCCTCGGGCGAACTGATCCGGGATACGGGCATCCTTGTCGAGATCGGACATCCGTCCGTACCACAGGGCGGGGTCGGCATCGGGCCATTGGGGCAAGGGGCTCAACGGCGGAAATTCCATACCATGATGCTACGACGTTTTAAACACCTATCTGATCCCGTTCGGCGGACTGCTCCTGTTCGCCGGACGGCTGGGCGACCTGGTCGGCGCCAAGCGGATGTTCCTCGCCGGAATCGCGCTGTTCACGCCGGCCTCCCTCGTCTGCGGCCTGGCCCAGAACCCGGAGACGCTGGTCGCCGCCCGTTTCGTTCAGGGGGTGGGGGGTGCGCTGGCGGCGGCTGTCGTGCTCGGTCTGGTCGTCTCCACCTTCCCCAACGCGATCGAGCAGGCCAAGGCGATCGGCCTGTACGCGTTCGTCTCCTCCGCCGGTGCCGCCCTGGGGCTGCTGCTCGGGGCCTGGATCACCGAGGCGCTGAGCTGGCACTGGACCTTCTTCATCAACGTTCCGTTGGGCCTGCTGGTCCTGCCGCTCGGCGCGCGGCTGGTGGACGACGAACGAGTGGTGCTCGACGACCGCAGCATCGACGTCCCGGGCGTCCTGCTGATCACGAGCGGACTGATGCTCACGGTCTACACGATCGTGCGCTTCGCCGACGGCGCGACACCGCTGACCTGGGCGCTGGTGGGGATCAGCGCAGCCCTGCTGGCGGCCTTCGTCGTGCGGCAGCGGACGGCCCGCAATCCGCTCGTCCCGTTGTCGATCTTCCGGGCGCGGAACGTCGCCTGGGCCAACATGGTGCAGGCGCTGATGATCGCCGGCATGGGCGGCATGTTCTTCCTCGGGACCCTATACCTGCGCCAGGTGCTGGGGCTCAGCGCCATGGAGGTCGGGCTGGYCTTCCTGCCCACCGCCCTCATGGTGGCCGTGATCTCCCTCAAGGCGACGCCGCGACTGATGGAGAAGATCGACCCCAAGACCGTGCTGGTGCCCGGCCTCCTGCTCATCACCGCGGGCCTCGCCCTGCTGGCCGTTGCTCCGGCGGACGGTGACTACTGGCGCGACGTCCTGCCCGCCATGGTGCTTCTGGGCGCCGGCGCCGGCCTCGGGTACCCGTCCTCCCTGACCATGGTGATGGCCGATGCCACCGCCGCCGACCGGGGACTGCGCTCCGGGCTTGTCAACACCACCCAGCAGGTCGGACCGGCGATCGGCCTGGCCGTCCTGGCGACCGTGGCCGCCGACCGCACCACGACGCTCGTCTCGCGGGGGAGCACGCACGCCGAGGCCCTGACCGGCGGATATCACCTGGCCTTCTGGATMGGGAGCGGGGCCAGCCTGGTCGCGCTGGTGCTGACGGTGCTGTTCCTCAGGCCGGCGGTGCCGACGAGCGTACCGAAGACCCTCGACCGGGCCCGGGCCTCGCAGCGTCTGACCCAGGACCACACCGGCCTGTCCGACCCGGATTTCCTGGCTCTGGGCCTGGGCGGAACCAACATGATGGCCATGCTCTGGTCGGTGGCCATGGGCAGGCGTGCAGTGGGAGTGGAACTGCGCGGCTCGCCCTACGTGTCGGTGATGCGCTGGACGATGCGCGAGGAGATCTACCACCACCTCGCGATGATCGATTCGATGATGCTGGAGCGGTACGGCGAGGATCTGCTGCCGCGCCTCGGCGACGGCCGGCCGTTCAGACTGGCCGACTGCTTCTTCTCCCGGCACACCAGGGCAGGATCCGTGCGGGGCGACGAGGTGGTGACCGGCTTCGAGTCGGACGCGCACATCGGCGGTCTCGCCCGGCACTACGAGACCATCGACGACCGCTACCGGGAGGGCCGGGCGCATCGTGAGATCAACGTCCTCGACCCCCTGGAGGGCCCGGAGGGGCTCGACCCCGCGGCGTTGGAGCACGACCTCTCGGACGTGCTGGGCAGCCAGTCGATGTTCCAGGTCGGGGCCGAGGAACTGCTCGTCATGCTCCGCCGGTACCTGGAGGGGCTGGAACAGATCGACCGGGACCGGGGCGAAGCCCTGCCGCGGGTGCGCGTCCTGCCCTACCACCGGGTCGCCACGTCGGAGTCCTCCGACCGCGAGCGCCGGTGGCTGCCCTCGGCGCTGCGCCGGACCCCGGTCGCGGAACGGGGCTTCGAGCGCACGGCGGACGGCCGGGTGCGGGTCCGGGTCGAGGCCGTGCGCGAGCTGGACTACCGGGGTGCCTTCCGCCGTGTGCGGGTGCCGTACAGCGAGACGGTCGACCTCGGCACCCCCGGGCTGATCATGATTGCCGAGGGGCTGGACAGCCCGGACGCGGCCCGGCTGGGATTCCGTCAGGAGACGGTGTGCGTGGACCGGGGCGACGGGCGRGGCCCTGTGCCGGCCGAGGCCGACTTCCTGGTCGGCAACGTCGACATCTACCTCGCCGACCGGATCCGTGTCCGTCGCGCGTCGGAGTTCGACCAGGCGGGCAACGAGTACTGGGTCCACCAGCGGTGCGTGGGGCACGAGGAGGACGCGCAGATCGGCTGGACGATGCTGGAGGTCCCGCCGTACAAGACGTTCGACCCGATCCAGGCCGGCCTGGTCCCGGCCGGGACGCCGAAGGACTCCAAGCCCTACTTCGCCGGGCATCAGTTCCTGCTCCGGCGCTACTTCCTGGACCAGACGGCACAGCTGACGGAGATCCCACGCCGGGCCATCGAGTACAACCAGCTCTCCTACGGCCCCAAGCTCTTCACCGTGACGGAGCGGATCGGGCTCGACGCCCTGGTGGCCGCGAACGCGGTCGTGGCCGGTGACTCCTTCGGCAACTCCCACCACCTGACCAGCGGCGGCATCAACACCGGCATGCTCGGTCACGGCCTGCGGGTGCTGCGTTACTGGCAGGCCAGGGAGTCCGGTAGCAGCGCCAGCGACGCGGCGCGTGACCTGGCCGACGGGATCAGGGCGGACACCCGGGCGCTGATCGACCTGTGCGAGCAGGACTTCCGAGCGGCGCCGCCCGCGGCGCCCCCGAGGAAGCAGCAGCGACTGCTGGCGGGAGCCACCCGTCAGCGGCGTTCGATCTTCCCGCAGCGCTACCCGGACGAGTGGAGCCGCATCCAGCTCCGCACCGGCAAGATCTTCGCCTACAACCTGCCCATGCTCGATCCCGAGCACCCCGACACCCGCGAGGCCCAGCCGGTCGGCGCCATGTCGGGTGCCCCGCCGTCCGCCAGCGAGCGGAAGGACCCGCTCGGCGCGGCTCGGGCATGAGGCGAGGCATGGTCCCACCGGGCTACGGACCGGCTCCCACCCCGCAGGAGCTGGCGGACGAGTACGACATCTGCGTGGTGGGCAGCGGGGCGGCGGGTTCGGTCGTCGCCTGGCTGCTCGCCCGGGCCGGGCTGTCGGTGGCCGTGGTGGAGCAGGGTGGGTTCGTCACGGACGAGGACAGCTACGACGACGTGCTGGCCGCGGGGGAGTCCGCCTGGGTRCGGCAGGAGAACGGCACCTGGGCCAAGGTGGGCTCACCCTGGACGACCTGCAACGTGGGTGGCGGCACGCTGTTCTTCGGGGGGGTCCTGTTCCGCCACCGCCCGCTCGACTTCGACCCGGAGACCGTTCTGGGCCGGGCCGACCTGCCGCTGCGCTGGCCGCTTGAGCCGGCGGAGCTGACGGACTACTACGACGCCGTCGAGGATCTGATCGGCGTCGCGGGTGTCGCGGACGGCGACCCCAGCCTGCCGGTCCGGTCCAGGCCGTATCCGCTGCCCCCGGTGGCCACCACGGCGGAGGGGCGGCGGCTGACGGAGGCCGCGAGGTCCATGGGCTGGGCACCGTTTCCCACCCCCCTGGGCGTCAACAGCATCGAGTACCGCGGTCGCCCGGTGTGCGCCGCGGATGCCCCCTGCATCTCACGGCGCTGCCCGATCCACGCCAAGGGGGACGCGCTGGACCGCTTCCTGCGGCCGGCGATGGCCGCGGGCGCACGCCTGTTCACCGGGCTGAAGGCGGAGGCCCTGCTCGGGGACGCGCGTCGCGACGCCACCGCGTTGCGGTGCGTCCGGATGCCGGACGGCGAGCGCGTCGTCCTGCGGGCCCGGCACTTCGTGCTGTGCGCGAACGCCGTGCAGACTGCCGCGCTGCTGCTGCGTTCGACCACCGTGCGGCATCCGGCCGGGCTGGGCAACTCACACGACATGGTCGGCCGGGGGCTCTGCTTCAAGATCGGTGAATATCTGGTCGGGTACTGCCACGAGCCGACCTCGGCGCCCGCCCGCAGCCGGCTGATGGGCCTGGGACCCATCTCCACCTGCTGCGTGACCGACCTCTACCAGGACCCGGCGGCGCCGGGCGGGCTGGGTGGCCTGCTCTACGAGAACCGGCCCGAGCGGACCTACCGGTTACGGGACACCGAACACCTGCTGCGGATCGAGGCGCTGGTACCGGACGAACCCCAACCGGGCAACCGGGTCCGGCTGGGGCCGGGGACCGACGCCCACGGCGTGCCCGACGTCCTGATGGACTACCAGGCCCATCCGCGCGACCTCGCCCGCTCCGAGTACATGCTCGGGCAGGGCGAGGCGCTGCTGCGGGCCGCCGGCTGCGACGTCATCGTGCGGGAGGCGTCCGGGTGGGCGCTCGGCAGCGGGCACCTGCACGGCACCTGCCGCATGGGTGAGGACCCGGCCACCAGCGTGACCGGGCCCGACGGCCGCCTGCACGACGCGGACAACGTCTTCGTAGCCGACGGCGGCCTGTTGCCGTTCCCCGGCGGGGTCAATCCGACGCTGACCATCCAGGCGCTCGCGCTACGGGTGGCCCATCGGCTCCTCGCGGAGCGCTACGCCACCGGTCGCGTCCCGATCGGGGAACTGGTCGGGCCGAGCGTGACCGCGGCGAACCGGTCGCCGAGGTAGTCCGCCACCTGCTCCAGACGGGCGACCTGGTACGGATGCCGCCGGGCGCCGACCACCACCGTGCGGGGGGAACAGCCGAGTCGGTCCGGGAGATCCCGGTACACCCGGTGCACCAGATGTCCCGACCGTCCCTCCGCCTCGGTCAGCGGAAACCGCAGCACGCCGACGGCGTCCAGCCCGCCGTCCTGCACCGACCAGGCCAGTACCCCGGCGAGCAGGACGTCGATCCAGTAGCGCTGGAAGGTCCGCCGTAACAGCGGCACGTGCGATCCCCACCGGGCCGCCAGTACCGTGGTGTCGCCGTGCACCACCTCCTCGCCGACCCGCACGTGGGTCCGCCCGCCGTGGGCCTGGAAGAGATAGGCGTAACGGGCGGCCAGGTCACTTTGCAGGCCGGCCAGGTAGAGGGTGTCCCCGTGCCRGACGCCGTAGCAGTAGCCGAGGAAGCCGTCCCGGCCGGCGTCCATGAAGTTCCAGTCGGCGGCCTCCAGCATCCCCCGGGGCAGCAGCCCCGGGGGGTCGAGGAAGCAGCGCAGCGTCACCGGGCTGCCGAAGCGGGGAAAGCGCCCGCCCACGATGTCGTCGCACACCCCCGCCATGCCGACGACGGCGTAGCCGGTGCGCCGGTAGCCGAAGCGGACCGGCTCCTGCAGCGGGGCGGTGTCGTTGAACGAGTACAGCAGTCGTCCGAGCGGGACAGCCAGGCGGGCAGCGATCTCCTCGCGGTCCGTCGGATCGTCCAGCCACCGCGCCAGCAGCGCCTGCCGTGCGCCCAGCCACGGGTTGCGCGCGACGAACCGGCCGAGGAAGTCCTCGTCCGGGGGATGGATGAACGCGCTCATCCGCGGCTGTGGGCGAGGACGAGCCGGTAGACGTCGAGCAGGCGGCGCGTGACCGACTCCTGGTCGAACTGGCGCGCCCGGTGCGCCCCGGCCGCACCGAGCCGGGCGCACCGCTGCGGCGAGTCGAGCAGCTCCGCGACCGCCTCGGCCAGGGCCGGGGGATCGCAGGGAGGCACGATGATGCCGGCCATGCCGTGGCCGACCACGGTCGGCAGTCCGCCGACGTCGGTCACCACGACCGGCCTGCCGGCCGCCATGGCCTCGATGACCGTGCCACCCATCTCCTCGTGCCGGGACGGGATGACGACCACGGCCGCCTCCCGGACGACGTCGGGGAGGCGGGAGCGATCCAGATGACCCGGCAGTTCGATGCGATCGGCGATGCCGAGCCGGCGTGCGCGGGCCCGGCAGCGTTCCAGCTCGTTGCCGTCGCCGCACATCACGAAGCGGGCCGGGACGCCCTTGGCGACGATCAGGGCCGCGGCGTCGACGAAGTCGGCCCATCCCTTCTCCGGAGCGAACCGGCCGCAGTACAGCACGACCGGCGGTTCCGAGGGCGGTTCGGACGGCGCTTCGGCCCCCGGGCGCTGGAAGTCGGCCAGGTGAACGCCGTCGGTGACCACGTGCACCCGGTCCGGCCCGGTCAGGCCGCGCTCCAGGTAGGCCCGCCGGACCCGGTCGGTGAGCACCACCACCGCGTCGGCCCGCCGGACGGCGTGCCGTTCGAAGAACCGGGCCGGGCCGATCAGCACCCAGCCGAGGGGCGTCTCCGGATGGAAGGTCGCGATGGCGCTGCAGTGCACGGTGAGCACCAGCGGCCGCCCCAGGAGCAGCCTGGYCAGCACGGCGAACAGGAAGGTCCAGGGCAGCTCGCTGCAGTGGACGTGGATCAGGGAGTACTGGCGACGAGTCCCGCGCAGTCGCTTGCCGACGCAGGCGACGACGACGGCGAGTCCCCAGGAGACGAGTAACCCGATGTAGCCCTTGGAACGGGTGGGAATCGGCGCCACCGGCAGGGTGAGCAGTTCCAGCCGGGTGCGCGGGTCGAGCATCAGCGAGCGGGGCATCCCCGGCCGGCGGGGCAGCAGCACGGACTGGCGCACGCCGAGCGCCGACATCTGCTCGGTGGTCTGCATGATCTGGACCTGCATGCCGCCGATCGGCTCGTACTGCAGCTCCCGATGGGTGAGCTCCCGGTCGGCGAGGAAGTAGTAGGGCGTCAGCCGCAGAACGTGCGGCGGACTCCCACCGTCGGGTCCGGCCGCTGCCTGCCGGGGCCCGGTCGTCCGGGTGGTCACTCAGAGGTCCGGGTGGCGGTCGCGCACCTTGGCCAGAGCGGCCACGATGTCGTCCGCGTCGGTCGAGTCCCCGAGCAGCGCCGAGTGATGGAACAGGAGGGTGGTCTCGCAGTAGCGGCGCGCGCCGCCGAAGTCACGGGAGAACGCCCGGTCGCGGGCGGCCTCGGTCCAGGCGGCCGCGAAGCGGCGCTTGGTGTGCGGGCGCAGCATCACGCTGCGGTGCAGGGGAGCGTCCGGTGGATACCAGGTCATGCCCAGCTCGGCCGTCAGGGCCTGGGCCACCCGGTCCAGCGGCACCGCGCCGAAGGTTCCCGCGGGGAAACGGACCCCGTACTCGTAGATCGAACGCAGTTGTACCTGCTCGGGCACGGGGATGGGGCCGAACCCCCCGAGCCGGGCCAGCCCCTGCTCGAGGTCGGCGGCGGTCTTCGCCCGGTGCCGGTGCTGGTCCTGCAACCGGGGAAGCTGGTCGAGCAGGAGGGCGGCCGTCAGCTCCGACATGCAGTAGTTCGCCCCCATCACCTCGCCGTCCTCGACCAGTTCGAGGGTGCCGGCCACCGGGGGGCCGGGGTGATAGCGGCGCGAGTCGGCCCGCAGCTGCTGGGCGCGCCGGTACAGCCGCTCGTCGGCGGTGATGACGGYGCCGCCCTCGCCGCCGGCCAGGACCTTTCCGTTCTGGAAGCTGAACGCTCCGATCGCCCCGAAGGAGCCGACGGCCCGGTCCCCCCAGCGCGCACCGTGCGCCTGCGCACAGTCCTCGATCAGGTGGATGCCGGCGTCCTCGGTCAGGGCGGTGATGGCGGGCAGGTCGGCGACCGTCGCGGCCAGGTGGACGACGATCACCGCCTTCGTCCGGGGGCCCATGGCGTCCCGAATGCTCTGCGCGGTCAGGCAGCCGGTCTCGGGGTCGCTGTCGGMGAGCACGGGCAGCGCCCCCACCCGCAGCACGGCCGTCACCGGGGCGACCCAGGTCAGCGTGGGCACCACGACCTCGTCGCCGGGACCGATGTCCAACGCCTCCAGCGCCACCACGAGGGCGCTGGACCCGTGGTCGACACTCACCCCGTAGGGAACGTCGCTGTAGGCGGCGAAGGCCTCGGCGAACCGCCGCTCACAGGCGTGGGTGCCGTCGCTGGCCCAGCTCACCGCCCACCGGCGGGATCGCAGCGCGTCGAGCAGAGCCTGTTCGCTGGCCGCGTCGTACTGGGGCCACTTCGGCCAGGGACGGTCCCGCCGGACCGGCGTACCACCGAGAAGGGCCAGTTCACTCATGCCGTTACCCCCTGCTCCTGGCTGGTGGCGCCGGCCGTCCGGTCGCCGCCGACGTGGAAGAAGAGGCGCAACGGTGCCGGTCCGTCGCGCTCGAGCACACTGCGGTACGAGGTCAGCGGGACCGGGTCGCCGGTCAGGGGACCCAGGCGGACCTCGCCGGCAACGACCTTGGCCAGGGCGGTGCGCAGCTGCCCCTGACCGGACAGCACACCCTGCACGGTCAGTTCGCGCAGCATCACCGTGCTCGGTTCGACGGTGACCGCCTCGGCTCCCGAGTAGCCCACGAGCACGTAGACGCCGCCGACCGCGGTCGCCGTCAGGCCACGGGGGAACACGCCGGCCGCTCCGGTGGCGTCGAAGACAACCTCCGGCAGGTCCGGGTGCCAGCCCTCGATACCCGGGTCGGCGTCGACGCCGAGGTCGGCGGCGATCCGCCGGCGGGACTGCAGGGGATCGGCCACCCGTACCCGGGACGCCCCGGCGCCGCGGGCCAGCTGGGCGACGAGCAGGCCGATCGTTCCGGCGCCGATCACGCCGACCGACCGGCCGGACACCGCCCCGGCCCGTTCCACGGCGTGCAGGGCCACGCCGAGCGGCTCCAGCAGGCAGGCCTGGGGGCCCGGGACCTGTGGCGGCAGCGCGACCAGGTTGGCGGCGGGGATGGTGAACAGCTGGGCGAAGGCACCCGGGCGGGTGAAGCCCACCTCGTCGATGTCGGTGCACAGGTTCGGCCGTCCCGCGAGGCAGGCGGGGCACCGGCCGCAGAGCCGGAAGTTGTCGCCCACCACCGCCCGGCCCACCAGCTCGGGGCGGTCGGGGGCCGCCAGCACCGTGCCKGACCACTCGTGCCCGGGAATCACCGGGTACTCGGCGTCGTGCAGGGTCCCGTCCAGCAACCGCAGGTCGGTACCGCACATGGCGGCGAAGTCGGTCGCGACCAGGGCCTCGCCCGGACCGGGCTCGGGCCGGGGACGCCGCTCCAGGCCGTGGTCACGGTGCCCCCGGACCACCAGGGCCAGCATGTCGTCATCGGTCATGATCATGCGTCCGGATTCGGGCTGTCGCCCAGCCGGTGGACGAAGAACGCGCGACCGTGCCATCCATAGCGCAGGAACTCGCTGTAGTCGTAGAACCCGTCGGTGCGGGCGAAACACTCGCGCATGGCCCGTCGCATTCCGAACCGGGGATTCGCGCGGTTGCAGTTGTAGTCGTCCATCAGCAGCACCGCACCGTCGGGCATCAACCGGTGKGTCAACAGGTGGTCGAGCACCTGGGACGTGGACGCGTAGAGGTCGCAGTCCAGGTTGGCGATGGCCACCGGGCGGGTGATGGGTGTGGACAGCAACGTCTCCTCGTACATCCCGCGCACGACGGTCCAGTCCCGGTCGCCGAAACGGGCGGTGAACTCCCGGYGCAGCATCTCCTCGGTGCCGGGTGGGGCCGCGTCCTCCGATTCGCGCCAGTAACCGGTGTCGGCGACCTCGTAGGAGGCGACGTCCACCGGATCGACGCTCTTGGGGAAGCCCGCGAAGGAGTCGTACAGGTACAGATTCCGGGGATGCAGGACGTCGTAGAATTCGTGCATGGCGTTGAACTCCACGAGGAGATCGGCCAGGAGCAGCGAGCTGAATCCCTGGAAGCAGCCGAACTCCGCCACCGCACCGGGGATGTGGCACCCGTAGACGTACTCGAAGGTGGCTCGGAAGGCCTCGCCGTAGATTCTCCGAGCACGATCCTGGTCGTGGTAGGTGGCGTTTTCTATACGGTCGGGCGTTGGCATGTGTTCCACCTCGTCAGATCGCTCACCGGRCCACCGCGTCGTACAGGGTCGGGTCCACGTCKATGTCCATGTTCAACTCGCAGCAGCGGTAGCAGATMGGCTGCAGCCCCTGCCGGAGGGTCTCCCGCATCCGGGTGTAGGTCTCGCCGTGGAACACCTCCCGCAGGGATCCGTCCCGCAGCGACCCCATRACCGTGTCGGCGAACGTGGTGCAGCTCACGACCTGGCCGTTGGGAAGCACCGTGGTCTGGGCCCAGAGCTTCACACAGGTCCGCTCCCGGACGGTCTGGTGCCACCGGGGGGTGAAGAACCTGCTCTTGTCCTCGTTGCTGTAGCRGACGGGGGGGACCAGGACCGACACCGAGTCGGAGGTGTTCATCGCCTCGTCGAGCAGGTCGCGCAGCCGCTGCGGATCGAGGTCGGCGTGCTGGTGTTCGTTGCAGTACCCGGCCCAGGACAGGAAGGGCCGGCCGGTCACGGCCTCGAAGGCGGCCCGGGAACCCTCGCCCTCCGTGCGGGTGAAGAAGCTCGACAGGCCCACCGTGATCTCGGACAGGCCCAGCCGTTCGGTGAGCCGGACCATCTCGGGCAGGTGGGTGTAGTTCATGCCGGTAACCACGAAGTTGATCGCGACCTTCGGCCCCCGGCCGGCGCGCCGCGTCTCCTCCTGCAGGGCGGCCAGGCCCCTCATGGCCCGCCCGAAGGCGTTGCGCCCGCGGATGGGGTCGTTGACCTCGGGAGAGGGGCCGTCGACGGACAGGTAGACGTCGTCGATGCCGCTGGCCACGATGCCGGCCGCATGCCGGTCGAGCAGCGTGCCGTTCGTGCTCATGTCCAGGTTGCAGGACGGCAGCCGTTCCTTGGCGATCCGCATCAGCTCGACCGCGTGATCGTGCATGAGCGGCTCGCCGCCCATCATGGTCAGGTAGGTCGTCTCCGGGGTGCCGGTGTCCGCGGCGAGCTCGTCGACCAGCGCGGTCCACATCTCGAGGCTCATCTGGTCGCGGCGGACGTCCGCCAGCCAGCCGCTCTCGGCGGCCGAGTCCCCGTACATCCAGCACTCACGACAGGTCAGGTTGCACGACCAGTTCACGAACACCGTCACGTACCGGGGCATGGTCCTGACCACCGGGGTCAGTGGAATCATCGCTGGGCTCCGAATCTCGTGTCCGACAGGTCCGCTCGACCGAGCAGGTTGGCCAGGGCCTCGGTCGCCCATGGTTCGTCGGTGCGCAGCCGCTCACCGCCTTCCGCCGCGAGGTACCGGTGCAGGACGGGCAGGTGCTCGCCGGGCAGCTGGGAGGGGTAGTACAGCACCCCGCGCTCGATGGCCCGCCGGTACGGACCGGCCGCCACGAGGGTCCCGGCCCGCGTCGGCGCCGGGCCGGTCGCCGCGGCGTAGGGCAGGTCGGCGTACCAGACCACCGAGGGTTCCGGGACGAGGCAGGGGGCCACCGCGTCCACCGCCCGGCGGACCACCTCGTGATCGACATGGCCGCCGACGGCCATCGGGGCCAGCAGGAACCGCGGCCGCACGGCGGCCGCCAGCGCGGCCAGCCCGTCGGCCACCCGGCGGACCAGCCCGGGGTCGGCGGCAGCACCCATCTCCGTGTCGTCCGTGTACCCGCGCAGGCTGGCGTCCGGTAGCCGCAACGACACCAGGGCGGCGCCGGCATGCCGGTCGGCCCACGCCGCGTCCTCGGCCGTACGCAGCGCGGTGACCGAGGCGGCGTCCCCGTGCGCCGCCGACCCCGGCGCATAGCGGCTGCGCCCGAAGACGGTCACCGCGTGCAGGTCGTGTCCCGCGCCGGCCAGCGTGGCGACGGTCGCACCGACGGACCAGGCGAGGTCGTCCGGGTGCGGGGACACCAGCAGCACCGTCGACCCCATCAGATGAACTCGTCCAGGAGCCGGTAGTAGTGCTCGCGCACGGGATCGGGCTGTCGGCCGCAGCGGGCCAGCAACCGGGCCGYGTGGCCCGGACCGTAGCCCCAGCGGGTGCATTCCTCGCCGATGTTGCGCACCGCCACGGCCAGGTCCAGCCACACGTCGGCGACACCGCAGCGGCCGACGTCGAGCAGCGCGGTCGGGGCCAGGGTGTCCGGGTCGAGCAGCACGTTGTCCAGGCAGAGATCGCCGTGACAGACCACGAGCTGCTCCTGCTCCGGTGCCGGGGTGGCGTCGAGTTCCCGCTGCAGGTCCTGCGCACTCCAGCCGCGGTGGCGTGGTTCCAGGTCGGCCAGGTCGACGGTGCCCGTCCGCACGGCGTGCCGGGCGGCCGGGAGGGTGATCCGCAGGGTGCGGTCGAAGGGACACCGGGCGGCGGGCAGGCCGTGCAAGGCGAGGACGAGTTCGGCCACCGCGTCGATCACCCGGTCGAGCCGGTCCGCCGGCCAGGGTCCCGCCGCGGGGACCCCGGGCACCTCCCGGGTGACCAGCCACATGTGCGTCTCGTCGGCGCCGACGTCGACCACCTCGGGAACCGGAATCCCCTGCCGGGCCAGCCACGAGAGCCGCTCGGCCTCGGCCTCGGCCTGAAAGCGATGGTCCTCGCGCCCGCGTCGCGGCGCCGACTTCAGGTAGTGCCCGTCGAGCCGGTACACCCGGGTGCCGTAGGAGCGGGTCACGACGTGTGCCCAGGCCCGGTCCGGGCCGGGTCCCGGTGCCGCGACGGGTCGGGACGGAGCCTCAACCACAGGACGGATCCAGCCGGCGGGCCAGGGCCGGGTCCCGCTCCACCACCGCCTGCACGGTCTGTTCGATGCGCTGCCGGACCACCTCGTCGTCGAGCTCACCGCCGAACGCCTCGGCACGGAACTGGGCCAGGCGTTCCGGCGACAGCGCGTCCGCCTCGAAGGTGTGCCGTTCGGCGACCTCGCGGGCGCCCTTCTCGAAGGCGGCCAGGGCATGATCCACGTCGGCGTCGGTGAAGGCGGTGGTGACCATGTGGGTCCCGCTGTCCTCGAAGTAGGCGCCGTGGTCGAAGGCGGCCCGGTAGACGTCCCACGAGATCTGCTCGGAGGGCATCACGACGTCGAACATCATCGGCGGGCCGGCGACCACGGCCGGGATACCGACCGCGGCGAGGACGTCGCGCATCCCGTCGCGCAGGACCCCGCCCAGCCGTTCGGCGTTGGCATGGGCCTGCGTGCCGTCGATCTCGTCCAGCACCGCCAGGGCGGCGGCCATCGGCGGTACCTCACGGGTGTACGTGCCCGCGACCCCGGCGGTGTCGTAGGCGTCGATCACGTCCCGCCGGCCCACCACCGACGAGATCGAGTGCCCGTTGCCCAGGCCCTTGCTCATGGTGATGAGATCCGCCGGGACGTTCCCGGTCCCGTTCAGCCCCCGCACCCCCCACCGGAAGGCGGTGATCACCTCGTCGATGATGAACAGGACGCCCTTGCTGGCACACAGCCGCGACAGGCCGCGGTAGTACTCCTCGTCGAACCAGGCCGGCTCCGGTGTGACGATCACCGCGGCCACGTCGTCGCCGAACGCGTCCAGCATCCGGGCCAGGGCGTGCCTGCTGTAGCCGAAGCAGCCGATCCGGTTGCCCGCGTCATAGCCGATGCGCAGGTAGGACAGGTGCCAGTCGTGCCAGCCGTGATAGCCGGAGGTGAGGATGACGTCGCGTCCGGACGCGGCCCGCGCCAGGCGGATGGCCGCCGTGGTCGCCTCCGACCCGGTCTTGCTGAACACGGCCTTCTCCCCGGCCGGGTAGCGCTCRCACAGTCGCTCGGCCAGCTCGATGCGGGGCAGCGAGAGGGTGCTMGCGAAGACKGTGCCRTGCTCGGCGATGCAACGGGTGATCGACTCCACCACCCGCGGATGGCGGTTGCCCAGCAGGAGGGCACCGCTGGCGGCCGTGACGTCGAGGATCCGCCGACCTTCGACGTCCTCCATCCAGGAACCTTGGGCCGAGACGAAGACCGAGGGAAACCGGGTGCCGATGTCGTAGTCCTCCGCGGYGGTGCACCGCCGGGCCCGCTGGATCGTCTCCTGGTTGGTCAGCGCAGTCACCCGAGAACCTCCATGTTCGTTGTCAGCGCCGTTTCCAGTTCGGTGAGCACGGTGGCCGCCACCGCGGCGCCGACCGGATCGGCCAAGGTCGTGCTGATGGTGAAAGCACAGGGGGAACCGGTCCCGGCGTTCTGACGCCCACCGTGCGCGACACCCGTGTGGAGGGTGACGGCCGCGGCGATGACGTCCCCGGTGAAGGTGCAGGAGTCCGCCGGTAGCCGGGCCGGGTCCAGGCGCTGCATGCTGTGGAAGCACCCGTCGGGATGCACGCGCACGGTCTGCCGGTCGACCGCCACCGGCACCGCCGGGACCTCGAGCTCGCCGTGCGGGCCGAACAGGTCACCGCTGTGCTGGACCAGCCGTTCCAGGGCCTGCTCGGTGGTCGCCGCGGCTCCCCGGCGGCGCGCGTGCGCCCCCTCCAGGAGATAGCCGGTCCACTGGGCCATCGCCTGGGTGACCACACAGRCCCAGTACAGCTCGGCCGGGCTGAGCCGGTCCGAACCGATGGCGAAGTTGAACTGGTCGTACAGCGCCAGTTCGGTGGTGGGGGTGATCAGTCCGGTGCGCAGGCAGCGCTCGAAGTCGGGGGAGCCGGGGATCGGGTAGAAGGGGTTGGTCCAGAAACGCACCCCGGCGAGCATGAGGTTGACCGAGTCGCGGGCGAGCTCGCTGCACTCCTGGCCGAGCAGGCCGACGATCAGCGAGGCGCCGACGTCCACCCCCTGTTCCCGGAACAGGGCCGCACCGTCGTTGACCTTCTGCAGCGAGGTGAAACCCTTGCGGATGCGGCGCAGGCGGACGGGGTCGGTGGTCTCCAGGCCCAGGAACAGGCTGCGGAACCCGGCCGACACCATGTCGTCCACCAGGGAGCCGTCCAGGTCGACCACGGTCATCCCGTTGGGCAGGTGCAGTTCGACGTCCAGCCCACGGCGGGTGATCTCGCGGCAGATCTCGCGCACCCTGGGCACGTCGAAGGTGAAGTTGTCGTCCTCGACGAAGAACCGGCGGATGCCGTGGTCGGTCACGTAGTGCTCGATCTCGTCGGCGACGTTGTGCGGGCTGCGGGCCCGGAACTTCCTGCCCACGGTGGCGTGCACCGTGCAGAAGGAGCACGAGAAGGGGCAGCCGCGACTGGTGATCAGCGTCGCGGTGGAGTCGTAGCTGCTCATCTCGAGCAGGTTGACCGCCGGCAGGGGCAGGCCGTCCAGATCGGTGAGGAACTCGGTACGCGGCTGCACGTGGACGCCAGGGCCGCCCGGCGGACACCCGCACAGGCCGGTGCCGCAGCGGTAGGCCACGCCGGCCAGCCCGGTCAGGGGCGCTCCGTCCAGCAGGGCCTGCACGATCTCGACCACGTTCGACTCGGCCTCGCCCAGCACCAGCGCGTCGAAGGCGGGCTCGGTCATGGCGTGCTGGAAGGCGACCGTGGGGTGCTGACCGCCGAGCACGACCCGGGCGTGCGGCAGGATCCGCCTGGCGAGCCGACCGAGTTCGTARGCCGGCTCGTAGTACKGGGTGAACATGCAGGACACGCCGACCAGGTCGTAGCCGCGGCGTAGCTGCTGCTCCAGCCGGTCCCAGCGCGCGCCCCAGTGGACCAGGTGCCCCCAGCGCGGATGTGCGGCGACCTTGGCACGGTCGGCCGCCGTGTAGTCGGCCGGGTCGACCACGTGGTTGTCCTCGGTGTTGGCCAGCGCGTCGAAGATGTCGACCTGCATGCCCGCCGCACGCAGGCGGGACGCCAGGTAGGCCAGGCCGATCGGCATGTGTCGACCGATCTCGATCATGCAGGCCCGGATCGGCGGTTTGATCAGAAGTATCCGAGGGGCCCCCTCGGCGGGCGTCCAGGTCATGGTTACCGATCCTCGGCGGGCGTCGCGGCGTTCTCATGGGCCGCGTAGTACGACAGCAACAGTTCGTGGATGTCCTCGTCGGCGAAGAAGAGCATCTCCGGGGGCGGMACGAACGCCGAGTCGATGCGGTCCAGCATGGTGGTGAAGGCGGAGCGGAAATGCTCCTCGATCATCGGAGGCCAGTCCTCCATGATCTTCCAGTCGTGCTCGTAGGCGGTCCCCATGGTGTGCAGGACGGCGGTCGCCAGGCACTCGTCCCGGGTCATCGCCTGGATCGGTGGCCGGATCGKGGTGAAGACGGACAGGTCCATCCCCACGGCGCCCGGGCCGTCGAGGATCAGGTCCGCCATGTGGGTGGCCAGTAGCGGTGACTGGTGCAGCCCGTCCCGGTAGGTCCCCGTCATGAGCCACAGCCCGGCCAGACCGGTCGAACCGAGCAGCGGGAAACCGYCGAGCGGGATGGGCCGGTTGCCGATCAGGGTGCGCTCGACCCAGCCGGCGTTCAGGTCGGCGCGCAACTGCCGGGTGCCACCGAGGAGCAGGTTGAGCTCGCCGATGGCGGCGGAGGTGCCGKGGTGCCGTTCGACCTCGTTGGTGGCCCCCAGGTAGATCAGGCCGTCGCCGCGCGGGACCACGTGCAGACCGCAGGCGAAGGCCCGGTTGGGCGTGCGGATCACCCCGGTGGGGATCGCCCCGGTGACGGTGCGGACCATCAGGGCGACCCCCCGTCCGGCGACCACCGGCGGGATCAGGGCGCGGACGTCCGGCGGCAGGCAGTCCAGCAGCCCGGTGGTGTGTGCCCCGGCGGCGAGCACCACCTGTCCGGCCGCCACGCTCCGCCCGGAGGCGAGCCTGACTCCGGTGGCCCGGCCGGCGGAGACGACCACCTCGGTGACGAGGTCGTCGATCAGCGTGCCGCCGCGGCGCCGGATCGCCGTCTCCAGAGCGGTCAGCAGGGCCGGGCTGTCGACGGCGTGCTCGCCGGGGATGTGCATCGCCCGCAGGGGACGGGAGGTGGGGACCGGATCGAGCCAGTCGAGCGAGGCCGGATCCACCTCCTCGTAGGGCTCCTTGTACTCCTCCAGCGCGGTCCGGATCGCCTCGTACCCGCCGGTGTCGATGTCGTGGACACCGATCGTGTTCAGGATGACGGTGGTGCCGTGCGCGGTCCGGATCGCGGTCTCGTCGGACTCCTCCAGCAGGGCCTGTTCCCAGTCCGTCCACAGGGCTGTGGCGCGGAAGTCCATCTCCAGCTTGAGCCGGCCGACCTCACTGCGCAGGAGCTGCGGGGTGACCYCCCCGAAGCACCCGTTCATGGCGCCGGCAGCCGCCGACGCGGCCCACGGCCGTGCGGACTCGCCGACCACCGCGACCCTGAGGCTCCGACGGGCGAGCACCAGTCCCAGTGACATGCCGACCGAACCGTTACCGACGACGACGACATCACACGTAGCCGACGGATCGCCCATGACTTCTGCTCCTCTCGCGCAACACTTCTCACCAGTCCGTACCGGTCGGGTCCCGGCGGGGGATCATGTGGGCCGCGGCTATGCTGACCGGTGGCGACCGGGAGCCGGCGTAGGGAGAACAGTGGCGGTCCGTGACGGTGGCGGTTCGGCCCCTGTGGGCTCGCAGGAGCAGGCAGTGGACCGGGTGCGGGAGACCGTGGCCCGCAGCCGCAGGTACGGGGCGGTGGCCCCCGAGACGGTGCGTCGTCTCGCCGAGCGTGCCCTGGTMGCCTCCCGGGGGGACGAGCCGGAGGCGGTGAAGCGCACCAAGCGGTCGCTGCACGAGATCTACGGCGCCTACCTGCCGGAGCGGGCCCCCGGCTACCCGGGGCTGCTGCGCGACATCGGTGCGGCGGTCGGGGGCGGGGATCCGGACGCCGTCGCGGCGGCCGTGTCCCGGGCGATGCGGGTGCACGCCTCCACCCGTGAGCGGCTTCCGTACCTGCGGGAGTTCTACGCCGCGGTGTTCGGCGCCGTTCCCACGCCGGCCGTGGTGCAGGATCTGGCCTGCGGTCTGAACCCGCTGGCCTTCGGATCGATGGGCCTGCCCGCGCAGACCACCTACCTGGCCTCGGACATCGACTCCCAGCAGATGGAGTTCCTGGACCGGGCGCTGGACCTGCTGGAGGTCGAGCACCGGGTCGAGGTGGTCGACCTCGTGTCGGGTGCCGTGCCCGCGCAGCACGCCGACGTGACGCTGGTGCTGAAGACGTTGCCCCTGCTGGAGCGCCAGCGCGCCGGCGCCGGCTGGGAACTCGTCGACGCGCTGAGGTCGCCGTTCGTGGTGGTGAGCTTTCCGACCAGATCGCTGGGGCAGCGTTCGAAGGGCATGTTCCAGACGTACTCGGCCGCCTTCGAGGCGCAGGCGGCCGAGCGGGGCTGGACCTTCGACCAGGCCGAGATCGCCAACGAGCTCATCTACATCGTGCGCAGGTGACCGGCCGGGGATTTCCCGGCCCGCGGCCGGATCGACCCGGCAGGCATCGGCCCGGCAGACACGGCCCCCGGGCGGTCTCCCGGTACTCGGAACAGGTCCACCGACCATGGTCACCGGTCCTCCGGGCGACGCAGCACCATGAGGACGTCCCGCGGACCCGGGCGGGTGGGGGCGCCGCGGCGGGCGGACCACCGGGCGGCGAGCTGCCCGGGGTCGACCGTGCGCAGGAGGCTCGGGTCGAAGGCGGGAAGATCCAGGCGGTAGTCCAGCTCGTGCGTGGCACTCACCTGCACCCAGTCCAGACCGGACCCGAGCGCGGCCTGCACGTAGTCCTCGAAGAACATCCGGTTGACGGTGTCGCTGTCGAACACGTGCCAGACCAGGAGATCGATGAGGTCGGCAGGCAGTGCACTGGCCAGCAACGCCCGCAGCTCGTCCCGGGAGTAGGCGAGATGGGCCCAGGGCGGTAACAGGGTGTCGCGCCAGAAGAGCAGGTCCTGCTCCCGGTAGCGCACGTACTCGAGCTGGTGCCCGTCCACCGCACTCCAGATCGGGCCGAAGTGCGCGTACAGCAGGCCCCCGGGACGCAGGACCCGGTGGACCTCGGCGAGCACGGCGGGTACGTCCACGAACTGGAAGGCGTTGCTGGAGAACACGGCGTCCGCGCCGCCGTCGGGTACCGGCATCTGCTCGGCCGGCACGGGCAGGACACGGTACCGGTCCCGGGCGTCCCCCCGGGCCGGGCGACGGGGGTCGACGGCGACCCAGGAAGCCACGTCGCAGGCCCGTGCGTGGTGGGGGGGAAGAGACCCACCGATCTCGACCACGTCCGCTCCGGCCAGTGGTACCCGGGCGGCGAAGTCGGCGAACACCGCCTCCTCGTCCAGGGCGAGCCCCCCGATGACGCTCATCGGGCTCCCGGTGCGGTGAGCGTCGCGTGCTCCAGGGCCACCGGGCGGCGGCGGAGACGGGACTGGGTCACCGCCTCCGCGATGCGCAGCGCGGCGAGGGCGTCGTCGAGCGTGCAGGGACTGGGACCGCCGGTGCTCACCATGGTCACGAACGCCTCCATCTCGGCCCGGTACGCCGTGGCGAACCGGTCCATGAAGGACGACCAGGGCTGCGCGGCGGGTACCGGCCCGTCGGGTTCGACCGAACGCAGCGGCACCCGGGCGTCGAGGCCCACCGAGATGCTGGCGGAGGTTCCGGCCAGATCCATCCGCACGTCGTAGCCGTGCCCGTTGTAACGGGACGCCTGCAGGGTGGCCAGGGAACAGTCGTCGAGGGTCAGCAGCACCACGGTCTCGTCCACGTCGCCGACGTCACCGAAGTACTCGGCGCCGCGCCGGGCACCTGCGGCGAACGCCTCGACCACCTCGCGTCCGCTCACCCAGCGCAGGGCGTCGAAGTCGTGGATC